>CALBIE010000496.1 GCA_937893495.1 uncultured Verrucomicrobiales bacterium
CGCAATCGTCGTTGGCGGTGGGGAAACGATTCCGTTTCCAGTGAACGAATTCAAATCGTATGAAATGGAAAGATGAAGATCTTCCCGCGTTGCGGGAATTGGAAACGGCAGTTGTCCGCGTGTGGCGGGCGAATCCCGCCATGACGGATTACGTCGCCGAGCGCGCCTACGAAGCAGCCTATCGGGCTCAACGCCGCCGCAATCGCAATCAGGAACCGGAAGCAATTTCGTTGACCGGCGTCGATCTGGAGCTGTTTGACGAACTGCTCCAGGTGGGCGAAAGACTGCTCGCGCACGGTCCGGCCCCGATGAAAAGCATTCCCGACGGCAACCTTGCACCGGTCGATCCCGAAAAACTCGCTGTGTATCTGCGGGAACTTCAGCGCTCCGTTCAGCGCCATACAAAGGACGGTGGTCGCCAGGGGTATTTGATTTTTCTGCGACGCTTCCTGAATTGACGTTGATTATCGCATCCCAATGACCGATTCAGGTTGCTCCATGGCGCGCGCAATGATGCATCGAAATCAGGGTTGTAGCTCCATCACCCTTGGTCGTTCCACGAGAACGGACGGGATGAGTCCGCGTGGTTCACTTTGCGATAATTTCCAAATCGGGTCGGGCCTTGCGTAGGTTGGCAACCCCGGCATCGGAGATATTCTTGAGGCGTTGAAGCGTGAGCTTGCGAAGGGACTTACAATGGGCGAGCGCAGCCAGCCCTTTATCTGTCACCTGCGCATTGCCCAGGCGGAAGTCCTCCAATCTCGGCAGAGCCGCGATCAGTTTCATCTCGGCGTCAGTCACTTTTGGCGCGTAGCCGGCATCGAGCCGCTTGAGTGTCTTGATGCGGGCGGCATGAGCGAAGCCGGCGGGATCAGCCTGGTGATCGAGCAAAGAAAGGTCTTCAAGCGGCAGGTCAACGAGGGCGGCGACGGCGTCACCCGAGCTCTCCTTGTCGGCGCTGCCGATGCCGAGAATTCTCAGGTTCGTCAGCTTGCGCAGATGTTTTGCGCCCGCGTCGGTGAAACGGGTGTGGGCAAACCAGAATCGTCCGGTGACACCGACGTTGCAGATGGCCGCCAGTCCGGCGTCGTTCAGTGGCGTAAAATGGAAATTCACACTCTTTAGATTCCTGACCCTCAAATATTTGAATCCTTCGCCGGCGCATTTCGTGGAAGCGAGGCCGAGCGTATGCGGGTGGGTAAGTTTGCCAAGATGGACCAGACCCGCGTCCGTCACCGGCGTCAAAGTGAGATTCAATTCTTCGAGTCCGGAAAGCGTGCCCACGTGTACCAATCCGGCATCGGTGATGTCGCAGTTGGACAGGCTGAGCTTGCGGAGTGAAGCGATCCCGGTGAGGCGTTTGAGCCAGTCGTCGTTTACGGTCATGTTCTTCCCGCCTTTTCCTTTCAGTGGATTGTTGCCGTTGTAGAGATCAATGGCGACGGGATCGCCGTCGGTGAACTGTATCGTGCCGCCAGCCTCCTCGACGGACCTGGCCAGTTCTTTCCATCGGGCCGGCGTTTCTGCAACAGCGGGAAGGTTGAATATTGTGAGCAGTAGCAGAGGTATCAGTTGTCTTGGTGTTCTCATGGATCATTCGAGCGCAAATTTGAAATAGTCGATGTCCGCAATGCTTTTGGACGGTCCTTCACTGTCCATGACAACTTTCATCAGTTGCGGACCGGTCGCCACGATTTTCACGTTGGCGTGGGTGAGCAGTTCGAGTTTCTGCCAACTTCCGGTGTCGGGAACGGAGATGGGACCAGTGACGTCCTTTCCGTTCAGCTCGATGTGAAAGACTCCCCCCTTCTTTTTCGAGGCAACGGGGATCTCGATCCGATAAATTCCGGCCTTCTTCACGTTTACCGAATACACCACCCACTCACCCTTCTTGGTCCAGCCGATGCCGTGCCCATTCGAAGCGTCCGGCCGCCTCTCGATATCGACCTGTGTTGGCCCGCGATAATTGGCCCCTCGATTCTGCGGATCAATGTCGTGATACGCCACGCCCGGCGCGCCTTCATTGTAATGTTCCGCTTCAATCAGTCCGGGGATAGTGTGAACCTTGCCCTTGTAGGGCGCGCTTTGTTTCGCCTTTTCGGCCGCGGACGCCGCGAGGAAGAGGAATGGCAACAGCAGGGCGATGAAGGCGGATTTCATGATCGGAATATGCGCACCCAGCGGCGGCCGGCAACTCCCCTTTGTCGCCGTGTTTACCGCTTGATTTATCTTTTGGAAAACCGATTGTGACAATCTTCTACCTGAGGCATAGCGGTTAGGGTGAACAGATTACCGGATGAAGACTGAAATCGGAACAACAAAATGGCCGGGCCGTCCGACTTGGCAGCTCCTTTTCGCGCTGGCCTTTGCCGGATTGTTTACTGGCGAAGGGGAAGCCCGTACGCGGGCCGGGTTACAGGCATTGTACGACTTCAGTTCAACAAAAGGTTCCACGGTTGACGACCGGTCTGGCGTCGGCGAACCGTTGAACCTGAGAATCACCGATCCGAAATCAGTTCGCAGGTCACAAGGAGCACTGGAAGTGTTCGGCAAAACGATGATTCGTTCGGACGGACCGGCGACGAAGATAATTGAAGCCGTCCGCAAATCGGGCGAGCTCACCGTCGAAGCCTGGATCCGAACGAAGTCGGTCAATCAATCGGGCCCGGCGCGGATCGTGTCGATTTCGCAGAATCCCAACGAGCGGAACTTCACGATCGGACAGGATGGCGACAAGTTCGACTTTCGATTGCGCACGACTCGGACGAGCGGCAACGGTATTCCGTCCATCGTATCCAGTCGCAGGAGTGTTTCGACCCGGCTGATTCATGTGGTTTACACGCGTGACCGCCAGGGGCGTGCGCGGACGTACATTGACGGTCGGAAGAACGCTGAGAAGACAGTCTCGGGTGACCTGTCCAACTGGTCGAAGAATTATCGACTCGGGCTGGCGAATGAACTCTCGATCGACCGGCCGTGGCTGGGCACCTTTCATCTAGTGGCGATCTACAACCGGGATTTGTCGCAGCAGGAGGTCGAGATGCATTTCAAGGAAGGGCCGGCTGCCAAGGGAACTGCAACGGAGATTGTTCAACTCGAACGTTCGCCGAATGAAATCCTGTTCGAAGCTGAGGTGGCGCCGTTGATCGCGAAGCATTGCCTGGAGTGTCACGATACCGCGACCGCCAAGGGCAAACTCGATTTGTCCCGCAAGTCCACCGCGTTTGCCCAACGCAAACACGGGAAACCGATTGTGCCGGGCAAGTTGGCGGACAGTCTCCTTTGGGAATCCATAGCATCCAACGAAATGCCGGATGAACGCCCGCCTCTGTCAGACGAGGAAAAGGCCATCATCAAGAAGTGGATCGAGAATGGCGCGCACTGGACCACCGAAGTGATTGATCCCTCCATCTTCCGCAACGACGGCAAGGTGCGGCAAAACTGGGTGCGCCGGCTGACGATTTCAGAATACATCGCCACCGTGACGGCATCCGTCGGCGTGGACGTGGGACACGAGGCTCGTCAGATACTGCCGGCCGATCTTCGCGCGGACGGTTTCAACAACACAGCCTACAACCTCGGCGTGGATTTCAAACATGTGGAGGCCTATTCGCGATTGGCGGAAATTGTAGCCGAAAAAATGGACATTGATGCCTTCACGCGCCGGTTCGGCCGCAGCCGGAAACTGATCGACAAGGACAATCGCGCGTTGATTGCCGCGATGGGCAAATGGCTGCTCCGAGGCCCTTTGCGGGAGGATGAAATTGTCACGTACCGCGGCATCGCGACCACTGCCGCGAGCGCCGGTGGCGATTTCCGCGAGGCGATGACCTTGGTGATCGAATCCATGTTGCAGTCGCCCCGGTTCATCTATCGCATCGAAAACCAACGTGGCGCGGGAGCCGTCGAACCGGTGAACGAGTACGAACTGGCGTCACGACTGAGCTACATCATCTGGGGAGCATCGCCGGACCGGGAACTGATGAGTGCCGCCGACAGCGGCGATTTGTTTGACCGCAACGAGCTTGCCGCGCACGTCAAACGCATGCTCGGTGATTCGCGCGCGGTAGAGCGTTCTCTGCAATTCGTCTCGCAGTGGCTCGATCTGGAACGCCTGAACAACCTCCGGCCCAACGCAAAAAAGTTTCCGAAATGGAACGCGCAACTGGCGGGGGACATGCGGGACGAGACCTTGGCGTATTTTCGCGAAGTGGTCTGGCAACAAAAACGCCCGCTCGCCGAACTGCTCAATTCGCAGGTGACGTTCGCCACGCCGCGCCTTGCCGCTCATTACGGATTGAAGCCGCAGGGTGACGGCCTGGCCCGTTATAATGTCGCATCTGTACCGGGTCGCGGTGGCATTCTGACGCACGGCAGCGTGCTGACCGTCGGCGGCGACGAGGCCTCGATGGTGTCGCGCGGATTGTTTGTGCTGAAAGACTTGTTGCGCGGCTTTGTCAAGGATCCGCCACCGTGTGTGAACACGACTCCGGTTCCCACAAAGGAGGGCCTCACGCAGCGCGGAATCGCGGAGCAACGGATTGCCAATGTCGCCTGCGGCGGTTGCCATATAAAATTTGAGCCGCTTGCCTTCGGACTGGAGAAGTTCGACGGGATTGGCGCGTTTCACGAAAAAGATGAACATGGAAACGTGTTGCGGGATGACGGACAAATCCTGTTCCCGGGTACCGGGAAACCGATCAACTACCAGACTTCGGCGGAATTGATGAACCTGCTGGCTCGCAGCGATCGAGTGAGCGAATGCCTCACCTGGAAGGTGGCTCAGTTTGCATTGGGTCGGCCTTTGACGGCGACCGACGCTCCGATTCTTGACAAGATTCATCGGGAGGCGCAGAAGAATGGCGGAACCTATGCCAGTCTCATTACGTCCATCGTGATGAGCGATCTGGTTCAAATGACCCGCACGGAAGACTAGCGAATGAACACACCACGCATCAATCGACGAACCCTGCTCAAGGGATTGGGCGCCGTCACCATCGGCCTGCCGTTGCTGGAAGAGATGATTTTGCCGGCGACCGCGGCGCAATCCAAAGCCGTGCCCGTCCGCGCCTTCAATGTTTTCTTTGGTCTCGGCATACCAGCGCCGTTGCAGACGGAGGGCTTTGACGGCGTGCTGGAGCCGCTTAAGCCGCTGCGCGACAAATTGCTGATCATGCGCAAAGTCGATCAGGTGCGCTGCGATCAGTCCGGCATCAACGCGCATTTTGACGGTGCTTCCGGCGCCTTCACGGCCGAACCGCCCAACGGCGAAGCGCAGTCTGGTGGTCCGTCCATTGATCAAGTCATTCGCAAAACACATTACCCCAAAGGGCTGCCGCCCGGAATGGTGCCCACGCTGGTGGGCGGGACCTTCTTCCGCCGCAGCCGGATCAGCCGCTACGTGCACAGTTACAATCAGGACGGCACCGTGGCGGGCATGATGCAGGAGCGACCGCGGGATCTATTCGAGCGGGTGTTTGGAACCATCGAACTTTCCGGCGACAGCAAGGACCTACGCCGCGAAAGACTCAAGCGCAGCGTGCTGGATTCGGTGGTGGAACAATACAAATTTTATACCGGCGCGAATTCGCCGCTCGGTTCCGCATCCAAAGGCCGCATCAAGGAACATCTGGATCGCATCCGCGAATTCGAGCAGCGGGCCTACGAGATGAAGCGGATGACGGACGGCGCGCCAAAACCGCCGCCGCAATCCAAATTGGCCCACGGAGGTCCGGCCGATCCTGGCGGTGAGGGGATTGACATGCCGCTGAACGATCTGGTGTCCGAATGGCGATTGATGGCGGATCTCTACGCGCTCGCCATTCAAATGGATCGGACTCGTTTCGGTTCCATCACCTTTCTGGCCGCCGGCGAACGCCTGCGGGTGAAGGGCCGTTACGATTACGACGGCCGCAAGGTGTTCGAATTTGACGATGCCCGGCAGCACAACGCCTCAGGTTCCAAGGGTTGCAGCCATGAGTGGTGGCACAAGTTCAACGAGAACAAGAAGAACGAGCAGTTGCGCGCGCATGCCCACCTGAAGATGCGCGAGATCGCATACTTCCTGCATCGATTGAACGGCAAAGACGCGATGGAGACGAACGGAAAAACGATTCTCGAGAATTCGCTGATCACAATTTCCACCGAATCCGGAGATGGGCGGCACAACGACGTGAAGCGGGAATTATCCGGCGTCTTTCACGCCATCACCAGCGCGAACGGCCGCTTCAAGACGGGCCGGATTATGGATGTCAAAGCCGAGGGAATCGATGTTTACAACACGATGCTCGCCGGAATGGGGGCGAAGGATCGGCTGGGACCAAAGAACCGCCAACACCGTGCGGTCGACGGCATCCGGGCGTAGGGCTGGCGAAAATCAGTCCAGCTTCACGCCCATAACCCAGGCAGGACTCTTGCCGCAGTCGTAGGTCTTCAGCGCCTTGAGCGCGCCGGTTTTCGCGTCGCGCCGATAGACGACGAGTTTGGCCGAACCCTGCCCCGCCGCGACGAGGAATTTTTCGCCGCCGGGAATCAGGTTGAAGGAACGCGGTGTCTTTTCCGTGGGCGTCTGGCCGAGTGATTTCAGGTCACCGGTTTTCTGGTTGATGGAAAACGTCGCGATGCTGTCGTGCCCGCGATTGGAGGCATAGACAAATCTTCCGTCGGCGCTGATCTCGATGTCGGCGCACGAGTCTTTTTTCAACCAGTCTTTTGGCACCGTTGAAAGCGTCTGCCGCATTTTTAGTGTGCCCAGCTTCGAGTTGTAATCGCACAGCGTCACGCTCCGCTGTTGTTCGTTCACGACATAGACCCATTTGCCGTTGGGATGAAATTGCAGATGGCGCGGACCGTGTCCTTCACCCGCCACCATCGCGGGTGGTTCGTTCCATTCCAGTTTTCCGTTGGTGGCGTCAAACTTGAACTGGCTCACCCGGTTCAAGTCAACCGGCATGGGAACAAACGCGAAACGATTGGCGGGATCGGTCCGGATGCAGTGCGCCTTCTTGCCGGCCTCGATGACTGAGACCGGCTCACCTTTGACAATTCCATTGACGATCCGGCTCACGCTGGCGAGTCCCTCGCCGTAATAGGCGGCGAGCAGCCATTTGCCGGTCTTGTCGGGATAAACATACGCCGCGCTGCCAGCTGCGGGAGCGGTGCCGACCTTGGTCAGCAGACCCGTCCGGCGATTCACCGACAACGTGGCGAATCCCTTGATGGTCCGGACGGCGGCGTAGATGTGTTTTCCATCGCCGCTCAATGCCAGACAACCGGGCGCGCCACCCACATCGACCTCGTCCATCCGCTTCAAGTCACCCGTGGCCTCGTCCAGTTCGAAGGCCGCGATCTTCTTGTCCCCGCTTTCGGAAACATAAACCACCGTTTTTCCAGAGAGCGATTCGCAGTTGGAAACGGCCAGCATCGCCAAAAGCGCGAAGAATGAGGAACGGAGAAGTTTTTTCATTTCCGAAAACATATTGTTGGCGATGGGCTGCGGTCGAGACTTTTGGAATTTCCAAGGCTGATTCAAATTGGTTCAGTTTTTCTGGAGCAACCGGGGAGTGGGGTGTTCAACAAACCCGGCGGGGCGCTGGTCTTTGCCGGGTCGGTCATAGTCGCCAAGATCCGCGCGGGCTTCTTCGGCGAACTTCATCAAGCGCTGCACCACATCAGGATGCCCCTTTGCCCGGTTGTCTGTTTCGCTGATGTCCGCATCCAGATCGTAGAGTTCGGCTGGAGCCGGCTTTGCATCGCGCCGGAAATTCTGCCATTTCTCCGTGAGCGGCAGATAAAGTTTCCACGGACCGGAACGAACCGCCTGCAGTTGTTCGAGATAGTAATAGTAAAAGGCATCGTATGGCGTCCGCGCATCTGGTTTGCCAGTCATCAGCGGCCAGATATCATGACCGTCGATGGTCCGGTCTTTCGGCGCAGTTGTGCCAGCCAGGTGGGCGAATGTCGGTAGAAGGTCCATCAACGTTGTGAGTTCGTTGCAGGTTTTTCCAGCCGGTATTTTCCCCGGCCAACGCATGACACAGGGGACTCGGTGTCCCGCTTCCGCCGTCGTGTAGCCCCAGCCCTTCAACGGCAGGTTTGATCCCTGCGGCGGGTTTCGTCGCGGTGCGCCATTGTCCGAGGTCCAGATGACGAGTGTGCGTTCGTCGAGCTTGAGTGCCTTCAGTGCATCAAGAATCTGGCCCGTGGACCAATCAAGTTCCTCCACCGAGTCGCCCCACGGTCCGTTGGCTGATTTTCCGCGAAACGGATCGCTGGCGAATGGCGCGCGAGTGCTGCCGGGCATGGCGTGCGGCAGGTAAAGAAAGAACGGTCGCTCGCGATTGTCGCGCATGAATTTGATGGCTTCCTCGGTGTAGCGACGCGTCAACAGGTTCCGGTTTGGCTCGGTTTCCACAACGGTCTCGTTGCGCATCAATGGCAGGGGCGGACGAGCTGGTTGTTTTCCCACCGGCGGCCTCGATCCCATGTCATCGGAGTAGGGAATGCCGAACCACGAGTCGAATCCGTGGCGCGTGGGTAGGAATGGTGGTTGGTCACCCAGGTGCCATTTGCCGATGATGGTCGTGGCGTAGCCCTGTTGCTTGAGTATTTCGGCCACGGTTATTTCGTTTGCGTGAATGCCGCGCTGCGAGACGGCGATCATGACTGGTCCACCTGTTGGATCGCTCTGGAGATTGACGCGGCGTGGATAACAACCGGTCATCAGACTGGCGCGCGACGGTGTGCAAACGCCGCTGGTCGAATAGAAGCTGGTAAAACGCATTCCCTCCTGCGCCATCCGGTAGATCGCGGGCGTTCGATGTTTCTTTGAGCCAAAGCAACCGACATCGCCGTAGCCGAGATTGTCGCAAAAAAGGATGATGAAATTCGGGCGCTGCTCCGCTGCGGTCAGGTAGCCGGCAATCGTGATCAGAGCGGCGATGATGAGAAAAACCTTTTGCATTCGGCTGCTTGACGAATCGAGTCGTTGGGTCGGTAAGCGAGGCTTGGAAAAGAGAATCGACATGGGTTGGTTCCTCCTTTCATAAAGCAGACCGCAAAGTTGCGCAAGCCGGCGGGCCTTGAAAGATTGCGCGGACGCGCCCACTGCCGGACAGGCGGCGGTACATTAATCACAACTTCCGTCGTTCGTCGCGAAGTGGTTCTTGGCAATACCGGATTTGCGAGGATAATCGAACGTCATGAACCTCCCAAGCCGTATGAACTCCCTTGAACCTGGTCCCCCCAAAACAACGCGTCGCTCATTCATTCAAGGCACCGGCGTCATTGCCGTTGGCGCGGGGCTTTCACCGTTTCCCGCAGTATATGCCGCTGGTTCCGATATCATACGGGTCGGCCTGATCGGCTGCGGCGGGCGCGGAACGGGCGCGGCCAACAATGCGTTGAAGGCCGATCCGCATGCCCGGCTGGTGGCCATGGCTGACATGTTTCCCGATAAGCTCGAGCGGAGTTACATGAGCCTGAAGAAGGCCACGGGGGAACAATTCGCCGTTCGTCCGGAACATCGGTTCACGGGATTCGACGCCTACAAAAAGCTGCTCGCCACCGATGTGGATGTGGTGTTGCTGACCACTCCGCCGGCCTTCCGCCCCGAACATCTGAAAGCGGTGGTGGCCGCCGGCAAACATGCCTTTGTCGAGAAACCCGTCGCGGTGGATGTCAAAGGTTGCCGCTCGATTCTGGCGACGTGCGAGGAAGCGAAACGAAAGAATCTCTCCGTCGTGTCCGGATTGATGCTGCGCTACAGCCTGGCCATGAACGAGACGATGAAGCGGATTCACGATGGACAAATCGGACGCATCGTTTCGTTGCAGGCCAATTACAACATCGGTGGTCTCTGGCATCATCCACGCCAGCCGGAGTGGACGGACATGGAATGGCAGTTGCGGAACTGGTATTACTTCACCTGGCTTTCCGGCGATCACATTGTCGAGCAACACGTCCATGGCCTTGACTTGATGGCCTGGGCAATGAAGGACGAATACCCAACCTCCTGCTTTGCTTTGGGTGGCCGACAAGCGCGGACGGATCCCAAGTTCGGCCACATTTTCGATCATCACGCGGTCTGCTACGAGTACGCGGGTGGTCAAAAGTGTTTTAGTTTCTGTCGGCAACAGAACGGCACTGACCAGGATACCGGGCACTTTGTTTATGGCTCGAACGGCACCGCCGATCTCCGGCGCAAGACCATGACCGGCGGACAAATCTGGCGTTATGGCCGGGCGCAGGGTGGGGAGAAAGACATCCCGTACCAGCTTGAGCATGACGCGCTGTTCCGGAGCATTCGCGCGAATGAGCCAATCAACAACGGCGAATACATGGTGCGAAGCACGGTGATGGGTATCATGGGGCGAATGGCGGGTTATACCGGCAAAAGCGTCACGTGGGATCAGGCGTGGAATTCGCGGGAGGATCTGCTTCCCACCAAATACGCTTTCGGTCCCATGCCTGTTCCTCCGGTCGCGATACCCGGACAGACTCCATTGATCTAGATTGTGCCCATCCGGACCCAGGAGCCTGTCTGACTTAAGAAATGGGGTTGGTGATATGCCCTGAACAGGTTCCCGGGCGAAACATTTCACCGTAGGCGGCGGTGCAATCCTCTGATATCGTCCACATCATGAAGCTTGCCCGTTCAATCTGCCTGTTTACCTGTACCGTCGGCTCCATCTTTTTCACCAACGCCACGAGAGCGGAGTCGTTGAATCTCCAATTCCGCAAGCAAGTGGAAACCGAAGCTGGAAGCGGCAAGTATCACTCGCTCACCACTCCGGGCAAATGGGACGCGAAGAAGACCGCCATCGTGGTTTGTGACATGTGGAACGATCACTATTGCCGCAACGCCGCTCGCCGCGTCGGGGAGATGGCGCCGCGGATGAATGAGGTGCTCAAAGCCGCCCGGAAGAAGGGCGCCCTCATCATCCACTGCCCAAGCGGCTGCCTGAAGGAATACGAGAATACACCGCAACGCAAACTCGCACAGCAGGCTCCGAAAGTGGAGGCGAAGATCAAACTGGAAGGCTGGTGTTACCTCGACCCCACCGCGGAAGCGCCCATGCCGGTTAAAGTGGATCAACCTTGTGATGACAAGGGCAAGTTGCGTGAAGCGATTCGTTTTTTCAGTCGGCAGATTGACACGCTTGAAATCAAGGACGGTGATGCGATCACCGATTCAGCCGAGGCCTATTACCTGATGAAACAGCGTGGCATCGAGAACGTGATCATCATGGGTGTGCATGTGAACATGTGCGTGCTCGGTCGCCCGTTCGGCATTCGCCAGATGGTGCGCGCCGGCCAGAATGTCGCCCTGATGCGCGATCTGACCGACTCGATGTACAACCCGCGGGAGGAGCCCTTTGTGAGTCACTTCACCGGCAATGACCTGATTTTTGAGCACATCGAGCGCTATTGGTGCCCGACAATTACCAGCGGGGAGATTCTCGGCGACGGCGTGACCTATCGCTTCCCGAACGACCATCGCAAACACCTCGTCATCGTGATGGCGGAACTGGAATACAAAACGGACGACACACTGCCGAAGTTCGCGATGAAGGAGCTCGGCCGGGACTTCAAAATCAGCTTCGTTTATGCCGATGCGAAGGATCGCAATCGCCTGCCCGGCGTTGAGATCGTAAAGGAGGCCGACGTCATTCTGCTATCCGCCCGTCGCCGAAATCTGCCGAAGGAGCACCTCGATTTGTTTCGACAACACATTGCGGCCGGAAAACCGTTGGTGGGGATACGGACGGCCAGTCATCCGTTTCATCAGAACAAGACCGGCGCTCCAGAGGGACTCGACGAATGGCGCGACTTTGATCCGACGGTGCTGGGGGGCAATTACCACGGGCATCACAGCGCCAAACTGACGACCTTCGCCCGCGTTGAATCCAAGGCCGCGAAGCATCCAATTCTGCAAGGTGTCGGGACAAGGCAGTTCCAAACCTTTGGTTCGCTCTACGAAGTCAGTCCGGTTGCCAAATCCACGACCGTTTTGATGACCGGCAATGCGCGCGGCGTGAACCAGCGCGAGCCGGTTGCCTGGACCAATGTCGGGCCCGGCGGCGGTAAGGTCTTCTACACGACTCTGGGTCATCCCTACGATTTCGGCATCACTGACTTCCGCAAGATGTTCCGCAACGCCATCTACTGGGCCGCCGATCAAAAAGCGCCCGGAGACAAGAAAGCGGAAGAGTCCTGCTGTAATTGATGGACGAGCCGTTTGGAGAGTAAATGACATTGGTAGTGAACGTGGTTCGCACGGTAAGTTTTGGACGCGTCGCCACGCTCCTACGGGGCCGTTGAAAAAAGTATCAACTCGTAGCAGCCGACGTAAGGAGGCTCATTTATCTTCGGGATGTCAGAGCCTCCTCACGTCGGCTGCTACATGATTCACGGGCTGCAACCCGTGAATCATTATTTGATTATCGAAATTGAGCCCTTTCCGTATCCAGTTTTTCATCTCGGCTTGAAGTCGAGGGCGCCGTCCGCCGTGGTGAAAATAAATCACTTGAATTTTACCTTGGACAGCCGATGTCCCATCGCGGGGCGTAAAGTGCCGCGCATGAAGTTAAACGTATTGAACTGGAACGCCTCGGAAACCGCAAAACACATCGGCACTTTTGGACAGGCGGAACTCTACCGCAGCCCTGACGGAAAATTTGAACTCGCCGGCGGAACGCGCGATGATCGGTTCGAAGCACTGGAATGGGCGTCGTTGTTTTTGCACGACGCCGTTTTTGACCCGACATGCCCGACCAAATATCCGGAACGGAATTAGCGGAACCCGCTGCGGACGATGCGACAGGCGCCGCGGTCGTCCGGGCGAAGCAGCTCTGGTTGTTCCCGCCGCCCAAGCCGTTGAACGAACGGTTTGGCGCGGAGTTTTTTCGTGCCATTCCAAAAGTGCCGGGCGTCTATTTCTTCCGTGATGAAGCTGGCAAATTGATCTATGTCGGCAAGGCAAAGAACCTGCGGCAACGGTTGTGCAGCTATCGATACGTACACCCGGACCGCGACTCGCGCAAGACGTGGCGTCTGGTCAATCGCGTGCGCCAGATTGATTGGGAGACTTGTGCAGATCACAAATCTGCGTTGCTCGAGGAGAGCCAATTGCTGCGCAAGCATCGCCCGCAATTCAATCGCGCCAACGTCTGGCCGTGGGCGGCCGTGTATCTGGGCCTCAAGGTTGAGGGCGACCGTGTGCGACTCAAGGTGTCGCGGGATCTGACCGGGGATTTTGAGTGGTACGGCGCGTTCAAGAGTTTCAGCATCTACGCCTTCAGCGCGTTTCTGCGACTGATTCATCGTCGGTATGCGGACCGGCAGGCTCCGCTGAACTGGTTTGCCTGGGATAGGGCGCGGGAGTTTGAGGTGGATTCGGGGCGGATATCCGTTCCGGCCCTACGCGAGTTTCTGTCCGGTGAATCGAAGGAATTATTGTGCAACTTCGAGCGGGAGGCGGAAATTGTGGGCACGGGTCCGCTGGCCAACCAGAACCTGGTCTTGAATGATTTGATCCTGCTGGAGGAATTTTATGAACGTGGCCCAATGCGGAACCGGCAGATTAACGCGGGTGCATCCAGGTCGTCCGGGCAAATCACACCCGAAGAATTGGTGGACTGGTTGGCCGTGCAGTCGGCCTGACGGGGAGGAGATTCAACTTTGGCATTTGGATTTCCAGATTGGTCGAGATGGTGCTTTTCCGGCGCGGTAGCGCTGGTATGGTTTGGAACGGTGCATGCGTAACCATCAAAAATATGCAGGAGGAATATCGTTGAATCACAATCATGTTCTGTTGGTTTCGATCGCGCTTGGCTTCGGCACGATGCAACTCTTTGCTGCCGACGAGCCGACCAAAGAAGTCAACCGAACTGGCGAGCAATCCAAAAGCCCACTGGATACCCAACCGCAACCCTGGCAGCGACGTGCGCAGCCGATCATTTCGGCGCTAACCACGAAGCAGTCCTGGTGCAAGGTGGTCGTTTACAGTCCACGAGTGGCGCTGGTGGGCGGCGTGTACCGGATGTGGTACTGTGGCACGTCAACTGGCTCGCGCGCCGGTGACTGCTCCCTCGGTTACGCGGAGTCCGCAGATGGAATCGATTGGAAAGAGTCCCCTGATAACCCGATCGTGCGAGCTGACAAGATCGGCTGGGGATCGGGTTTCTGGAATCCATGCGTCCGTTTCGATGAAGAAGAAAAGGTTTATAAAATGTGGTTTTCCTCCAACCGTTTCAGGGAACTCAACGCGGAGGGCCGACTCGTCAAGATCGACATGGCCCTGGGCTATGCGACCAGCCCGGACGGAAGACATTGGAAGATTCATCCTGAGCCAATCCATGAAACGGGCTTCGGCCCCTGCGTAATTAAGACCGGACCAGACCACTACCGGATGTGGATGAACTCGCCGGGTGACAATCGGAATGACCCGGCGGCGATGTACCAGAACATCCATTCGTTCAATTCACGGGACGGCATTCACTGGAAGCGTGACAACGTGCCGGCGATCCAGCCAACCGGTGAATTGAGCTCGTCCGTCTATCCATGGGTGATCCGTGATGGCGGCCGTTACGTGCTTTGGCACGCTGGACACGTTCCGGGCGGACGCTTTGAAATCTTCGCAGCCACTTCGCCGGACGGGCTACAGTGGACTCCAAAACACGAACAGGCCGCGTTCCCCGCTACGGGGGGCAGGAATGACTTTGATGGCCGATACACTTCCACGCCCTGCGTGCTGGCCTTAAAGGATCGTTACCTGCTCTACTACAGTTCGCGTGACTGGCAAACCACCTACCGCGACGGCCAGGGGCGAATTCGCAAGGACGGCGGCGGCGTCTATTCCCACGTCGGTGTCGCGGTAATCCCCAGGGCCTCGAAAGAGTAATCGCAAGTGTGTAGAAAAATTCCGATTGCCGGGTTTTGTCTGGCGTAAGGGATCAACATCCTGAAGCTCTGTGGCAATTGCCTGATCTGTCCTTCTTTTGGTGACCGTATTCTCGAAGATCTGCTCGAAGGAACCGGGAGTCGTTGGAGATAAAGCGCTTGTCCGTTCCGTGAATTCGTTCGAGGCAATCCGAAAGGAAAGGGCAGCCCTCGAGATGGTTGGTAGGCCACTCAGGAATCGAACCTGAATCTAAGGTTTAGGAAACCCTTGTTCTATCCGTTGAACTAGTGGCCCGGCCCGCGGTCAGTGTGCAAAAGCATTTTCGCGCAGCAAGCTTTTCCTCGGTGGGCAGCGAAGCCTCCTCATCCGATTAACCATCTGGCCATGCCAAAACTGCTTCCTGAATCCATTGAGGGGCGACCACTGCATCCCCTGGTTCGTGGAGAACGGCAGTGGGCTGTCTGCGAAGGCAGCTGGTATTTCACGGTTAAAGCAGCGTCGCCGGGACTAATAAAGGCAGGTTGAGTTTCGCCTTTTTGGCACCTTGATGAAGAGTGCGAATTATGCGCGAATCAGTTTCCTATTGTAACAACTTGACCAAAGCCGATTCGGCGACACCGAGTTTCAGCAATTGCTGTTTGAGTTGTTCAGCGTCCTTTACCCGTTCAATGTTGAAATAAAACCGGTAGAAATTAGCGAGCAGATAGATTTGCCCCTCCTTGGACAATTTCGCCGATTTCGCAATGCGAACGGCTTCCAGATAGTAGTTTTCAGCTTCCTTGATTTCATCCATGACATCCTGATTGATCGCCAATTGGATCAATACGGGAACATGCATCGAATGGTTTTTGCCTTTACGGAGTGTGATCAGTTTCCGGAGTTTTTCCAGGGCGACCTTGGCGTCCTCCCACCGGCGAAGTCGTTGAAGCGCCATTACCTGATCATAAGTCAGTTCCGCCACATCCTGAAAGCGCGGCTTAAACACTGCTTCTTGAACTCCCGCGAAAGGAGTGCCGATGTCGTGCATCTGCCAGTCGGTGCGGGTTCTACCCATTAGATCGAGTGCCTTCGAAAACAAGGGAAGAGCCTCGATGATTCGTCCCTGTCCAACGAGCGCCCGAGCCGTTCCCCCGAGGCAATAGCCAACCGGTACGGAGTAGGCATGGGTTTGCGACCGGGCAAGCGCCTCCGCTACCCGAAACCGTTGCTCAGCAGTTTGAAAATCCCGCAGACCAAGGAAAACGTCCCCATGTTCGTAAAGAGCGGAGGCATACTCGATCGAGTTGGTGGTGTACCGTTTTAGCGCCGAGGAAACCATCTGTGCAGCCAGCGGGTTTGCCTGTGTGTATTTTTTGCGAAACGTCAGCAAATCCACTACTTCCCGCAGCGCGGTGACATAACGCCCATCGTTTTCACCGTATTGCCTGGCTGGGACCAGTGCTTTGAGTAACAAATCTTCCGCAAGATCGAGATTTTGCACTTTGATCGCTTTTTCCGCCTCGTCGCGCAATTTACGGTATTCGCGGGAATGCTTGCTGCCAAATAACGCAGCGTTGGCATCGACGCCCAGGCAGAAGGCAATTATACAAAAAACCACCGGGGCTCCTCGGAGTAATTTGGAATAGTTCATAACGTCAATCGAAGTCCGAGCAACTCATGAAGTAGTGACATCGTGGGCACCGAAGTTTGCATTTTTCATTCTGCAACTCATGGCTGCACCTCGGGCACCAACGCCAGTATTCGCCGAGGACGAGGTCACAGCTTGCGGATGAACCGGCTTCCTGGGCTTCGGCGGGCTGATTCGAGGAGTCCCTCATCATCGATTTTTGATGCTCGCACGAGTCGGAGAAGGATGGAAGCCCAATCATTGGCGAAAGCGCCGGAGCGCGGCTCTCTGAGCCGCAGCATCGTTCGTATCCCAAACCGCTTCCCAAACAGATTGCGCGCCTTCTGTATGTGGAGGTTGCTGCGGGTCACAGACCCGCGCTCCGGCCGATATCACCTCGTTGGGTCGTTTTCCTTCAGTCGTTGATGATTTGAAGGATGGAAGCGAAACCCTTCTACATTCTCGACAGGGGCCCGGATGAGACTACAATCGGCACGAAATACCCAGACTATGAAAAGACTTATCCTCGCGCTTCTAACCGCATCGAGCCTCACGGCTCAGGCCGCCAAACCAGAGAAAGGATTTACCCAAATCTTCGACGGCAAATCATTCACGGGCTGGGAAGGCGACACGAAGAAGACCTTTCGCATCGTGGATGGCGCGATTGCCGGAGGAAACCTCAAGGAGCGGGTTCCGCGCAATGAGTTTCTTTCCACCAAACGGCATTACACGAACTTTGTGCTGCGGCTCGAGTTCAAGCTGCTTGGCGGAGCGAAGGCCAATGCCGGTATCCAGATTCGGACCGAGCGGATTCCGAATCATCACGAAGTGCGCGGTTACCAGGCGGACATGGGCGACGGCTGGTGGGGCAGCCTTTATGACGAGTCGCGCCGCCGCAAGGTGCTGGCCAAGGCGGACCCGAAACTGATCGAGAAAATCCTCAAACGCGATGAGTGGAATGATTACGAGATTCGCTGCGAGGGAAAACGCATCCGCCTGTTCATAAACGGCAAACCGACGGTGGACTACACTGAGCCACAGGACGAGATTCCGTTGCACGGCATCATCGCGGTGCAGATTCACGGCGGTCCACCCAGTGAAGCGTGGTATCGCAATATCCGGATCAAGGAACTGCCCTGAATCGAATCATGCAGCAGGAGCGCGGAATTTATTCCGCGGAACCGTGGATTTGCCAACCGGTTCGCGAGTTTTCGAGTCGGTTTTACTGACTATCGGGATGATGCGGGTTGCCGAGACCGGGAGTGCGTGCGCGATTCCCGGCTGCGAACGGACGCTTCTGCGGCATGAATGCCGCGCTCCGGCCGATTCTACAACATCATTTCGGCCGAGCCGTATCATCCGATCCTTTGCTTTGTCGTTGCGGACTCGACACCACCGGGAGCGGTGGGCGGCTGCGCTCGTCTTCTCCGCTCCGCGCGGTGATTTTCATTTGCCGCGACTCGGTTTCTTCGCCTTGGTCCCTTTATCGTCGAGGTTGGCATTCATCTCGGCATCCGTGGGCGTCGCCGAAACGACACCGTTCTTCGGGACATCAACTTGAGCAGTCCAGAGAATGGCGTTGAGCATGATTTTACGGAACCCGTCATGCTGCCAGTTCCGGTGCACGTGTCCTCCGGTAAAGCCAAACCCGCGTCCGCCCGTGGGTCGTTCGAAGGCCCAGGCCACCGTCTGCCTCTCACCGCCGGCAACCGCGGCACGAACTGCGGGGTTGCCACTCCGGGTCCCGTTCGGGCGTCTCAACGTTTCCGGTCCCGGAAGATCAGCGAGGATCGGTGTGACGCTCTTCAGGTCCTTCACGAAGCGCATGTGATAATACCATTCGTCGTTGATTCGGAAGGGCTTTACGCCATTGCAGATGGGATGATTCGGAAGTGGATCGAATTTCGGAGTCCAGTGCGGATTGACGGACCAGTTCAAATCGCAGAAGCCGCCCAGCCATTCCAGAAACTTGTTCCCCGGATCGCCGCTGACGGCCTCGGTCGCCCAGTGAATCATGATGACTCCCGCACCCTTTTTCATCAACGCATCGAATTCCTTGAGATGTGGATTCACCAGATGCCCGCCGTGGCCGGTGCAATAGATTACAATGGTCGCCGCATCCGCCAGCACGGATGGATCTTTTGGATAACCAGCCTCCTCCAGCACCACAGCCTCCACGAGTCCCGAGGCGTTGAGCGCCCTGGCCAGGATCATGTTACCCGCGCGATGTTCATGACTCCCCGGGCCATGACTTGGCTTTCCGGAGATGAACACGATTTTCGCCTTGTCGGCCGCACAGGCTGGCAAAAGCAAACCGAATGCGAGAAGTAATATCGTGACGGGTCGAATGGATTTCATAGTTTCAAGATTGCGAATGAACGGGCGTTTGTCCATTACTCCACCTCATCGGTGTTCAAATCAAGAATCATATGCAGGCCACTCATTCTCTGATCGAAACAATCCGGCTGATTCAAGTTCGCCGGCGTT
>CALBIE010000497.1 GCA_937893495.1 uncultured Verrucomicrobiales bacterium
GCATCTCGAAGAGGAAAATGTCACGCTCAAGCAGGAACTGAGTGCTCGATATGGTCTGGATAATCTGATCGGCGAGTCGCCGGCCATGAGGGAGACTGTGGAGGCGATCCAAACCGTCGCTCCAACGGAGGCAGCGGTCCTGTTGCTGGGTGCGACCGGCACGGGCAAGGAGATGGTGGCCAAAGCGATTCATCAATTGAGCCGGCGAGCGAGACGTCCGATGATGACGGTGCATTGCGCCGCGTTGGCGCCGAGCCTGTTGGAGAGCGAATTGTTCGGGCACGAGAAGGGTGCCTTTACCGGCGCGAACGAACGGCGGCTCGGACGGTTCGAGCAAGCCAACGGCGGGACGTTGTTCCTTGATGAAATTGGTGAGATCGATGCGTCGATTCAGATTAAACGGCTGCGTTTCCTCGGTGAACGAACATTTGAACGGCTGGGGTCGAACAAAACCCTGACGGCGGATGTACGGTTGATTTACGCGACAAATCGCAATTTGGCCGGGATGGTTCGCGAGGGAACTTTTCGCGAAGATTTGTATTATCGTGTCGGGGTGGTGCAGATTGAACTTCCTCCTTTGGCCAAGCGGGTCACGGATGTGCCGTTGCTGGCGCAGGCGTTTGTGCGTGAGTTCGCGAAGGTGAATGGAAAACCTGTGACCAATATTTCGACCGAGGCGCTCGAAGTGATGATGGCTTATCGCTGGCCGGGTAACGTCCGCGAATTACGCGGAGCGATGGAGCACGCGGTGGTGTTCAGTCGGGGTAACACGGTTACGTTGCGCGATTTGCCGCAGACGGTTCGTACCGGCGAGAGTGCCATCTCGGGCGCGCCGACGGATGGGGTTGCCCTGGGGAAATTGACGGTTAAAGACGCTGAGCGCGAGCTTATCGTCAATGCCTTGAAGGAGTGCGGTGGAAACCGCTCCGAGGCGGCGAAGAAACTCGGCATCAGTCGTCGCACGCTGCATCGCAAACTGCATGCCTATCATCTGGAGGGGTTTTAATGACACGCGAGGGGAAGGCTTGACGCGATGGCCACGATTCAGGAGTGGATTCATTCGTTGGAGGAAGGTGGCGGTGCCCGCGTCGTGGGCCGGGTGGCTGCATTACTCGGATTGATTGCGCTGGCGACGCTCTATGACTTCCGCGCCTACAAAAATTTCGAGAATCCTGAGGCTATGGATTCGGCCCAGATAGCGCGGAACCTGGCGGACGGAAAAGGTTTCACAACGCAATTCATTCGTCCCGCGTCGATTTATTTTCTCAAACAGAAGACCGGGAGTAACCATCTCGATGTGGCGCACCCCGATATTGCGAACGCTCCGTTGTATCCTTTCGTCCTGTCGCTGTGGATGCGAGTGATTCCGTTTGACTATGACATCAAGGAGCCGGCCCGGTTTCAGACCTTTCAACCGGAATTGCAAATTGCGTGGCTGAACCAGATATTGCTCCTGCTTGCCATCGTGTTGAGTTGGCGACTGGCTGCGCGCTTGTTCGATCCGTTCGTCGGCTGGGTAACAGCCGGAGTGTTGGCCGGTACGGACTGGTTGTGGCAGCACAGCATCTCCGGACTTCCAACGAGTTTGCTGCTGGTGTTAATCCTGTTGCAGGCGTTCGTGCTTTGCGGTGCGACACGATTGCTTGAAGAGGATGAAACTCGGGGAGGAAGATTGTTTCTGCTCGCTGCGGTAGCGGGTATGATGGCCGGCTTACTGTGTCTCACCCGTTACGGAATGTTCTGGCTGCTGATCCCGGTGCTGGTTTACTTCAATGCGTTTTTTCGCGCGCGCGGTTTTGCACTGGGGCTTGTTGTATTGCTGGCGTTCAGCGGGACGATTGCACCGTGGATGATCAGGAACTATCAGCTCAGTGGCTCGATCATGGGAACAGCCGGGTTGAGCGTGCTGGAGCAGACGTATCGATTTCCGGGTGCGCGGGTACAACGGCTGGTACAGCCGGAGAACGTGGATTCGCCAGATGATATCGGGAAAGTCGGGCTCGGCGAATACTGGGCGAAACTCGACGCGAACCTGCCGAAGATTCTTCAACAAGACCTGCCGCGTTTGGGTGGAACCTGGATCGTTGCCTTCTTCTTTGTCGGGCTGATGGTTCCGTTCCAGCGACCGGTTTTAAGCCAGTTGCGGTGGTTTCTGATCGGCATGATTGCGTTGACAGTTCTAGTGCAGGCCCTGGGCGAATCGTACTTTGGTAAACTTGTGACCGGCCCGAGTGGGGATGATTTGTTGATCGTCTGGACGCCGTTGGTGGTGATGTTTGGCGTGGCCCTTTTTTCGACGTTGGTGGACCGGATGCACCTTGAATTACCCAATGCGAACGGTTCGGTTGCCGGGGTTTTCATCGGGATTCTGAGCCTGCCCCTGGTGGTAAGCCTGGTCAATGGGCGACCTTCTCCGTGGGCTTATCCACCGTATCACCCTCCAATTATCCAGGAGCGTGCGAAGTGGATGGCCGAGACGGAGATGATGATGAGCGACATGCCGTGGGCCGTCGCGTGGTACGGACGGCGGGATTGCGCCTGGTTGCCCGGGGAGTTTGGGCGTGGCTTCGGTGCCGTTTACTCGGAGCGAAGTGTGCATGCCATTTATCTTACGGCCCTGACGTTGGACCAGAAGCTGGTTTCCGGCCTTTTGCATGGTCCCGATCCAGACTGGGGGCGTTTCGCCGCTGATGCCGTCGTAAAGGAGGAGGTCCCGCCGGGATTTCCCTTGAAGCACGCTTTCGCCGAGGGATTTCCGTTTCAACTGTTTTTGACCGATCGACCACGTTGGCAGGAGGAAAAAACGCCCCGTTAAACAAGACGATCTATGACTTTCAAGGACTAGTGAAACCAATAAAAGGGTTGACAGAAGATGGCCTGCGGAATAGATCCCCGGAGGATTTAACTGATTTGGCGGGAGCATTTATTGACTATGAAACGAAATTTTACCTCAGCGGGAATGGTAGCTTTAGGTGTTTTGGGGTTATGCACGGCTGGCGCGCAGGAAAAACCCTGGAATCTATCGGCAAAACTGCGGACATTCTACGACGATAACTACGCAACCCTTCCTGCCGGTGCCGCCAACCGAGATGACAGCTTTGGGATTGAGGTTAATCCTGTTGCACGAATGACGACTGGTGCCGGCCCGACCGCGGTTCAGTTGATTTATGACTATCGGATGCGGTTTTTTGAGGGTCGTGGAGACAGTCAAATTGACAATCAGCACCTCGTCACGTTCGACGTTAAGAATAAGCCCGATGATCGTACGACGCTGACGTTTAAAAACGTTTTTGCCTATGCGCAGGAGCCTGGAGTCAATGAAACGGTGATCACGTCCGCCGTTAAGACGGAAGGCAGTTACTTCAATAATCGTGCGAATCTTGGTTTGCAGGTTAACCTGAACGAACGCGTTGGTCTGGAAACGGGTTATGAAAACGTTTTTTACGACTACGAGCAAGACAACGATACTGTCATTCCCGTTGGTGCTCGGTCGGCGCTGTTGGATCGCGTTGAGCATTATTTTAATTTGAGCACGCGCTGGAAGGTTCAACCCACGCTTGACGGTATCGTGGGTTACCGATATGGAGCCATTAGACAGACCAGTGAGGACTTGTTGGCCACCGGCGTCGCTGGCCGTGCGGCTCCCGGTAACATTTTGCCGAACGAGCGAGATGCTGACACACACTTCGCTTTTGTCGGTGCCGACAAACGTTTCACCGATGTGCTGGCAGGGAGCTTGCGAGTGGGTATTCAGTTCACTGACTTTCCAAATGCTCAGGCGGGTGCGTCCGATAGCGCTGTAAATCCTTTTGCTGATAGCAGCGTAACTTATCGCCTTCCGAGCGATGGCTCCGTCCGACTGGGCGTAAAGCATGCTCGCAACCAGACGGATGTCGCTTTTGCTGCAGGCAGCAATCCTACCCTGGATTCGGAGACCACGACTTTGTATGGCACGGTGAATTCGCGCCTCTTTGGTCAGTTGAGCGGCGGCCTGGTATTTCAGTACCAGCGCTCAAGCTTCAACGGCGGCAGTCAGGACAGTAAGATAGACAATCTGGCCGCCTTGGGCGCCAACCTGAAATACAATATTCTCCCTAATAGACTGGTTGCCGAAACCGGTTATAGTTTCGAGCGGCTGGACTCGGATATCACCGGCCGCAGTTTTAGCCGCAATCGCGTTTACATCGGATTGTCGGCCACGTACTAGAACAACAGCCGAAACTTTTTTTGGAGGCTGGGATTCGCCCGGCCTCCTTTTTTTTGACCAATGCAATCTGAACAGACCGGCCCGAGCCAGGACAGCAAGCTTCACTTCCTTGATTACTGGCGGATTCTCCGGATGCGCAAGGGTGCCATCTTCGTTAATTTCATTATCGTGGTTTTGGCCACGACGTTTTTTACGTTTTATATCGAGAAAACCTATGAAAGTACGGTGCGGATGGAGGTGCAAAAAGATGCCGGCGACATCACGCCAATGGGGCCGTCACAGGCTGTTCAAAGCTACGATCCTTACTTCATGCTCACCCAGTTTGAGCTGATTCAGTCCAAGGAAGTGCTTTATGAGGTCATTGACAAACTGAAACTCTCGGCCCGATGGACCCAAAGGTATAACGTCGCGGAGTTGTCTCGCCTCCAGACGCTCACGATTCTGTTGAAGCGCATCAGTCCCACACAGGTCCGCAATACCAGCATTATCGAGCTTAGCGTCATGAGCGAAGACAAGGATGAAGCAGCGGAAATTGCGAATGAGATTGCCCGGGCCTATAAGGATAGCCGGGACCAAAATCGTGTCAAACTGGTTGAAGGGGGAATTGCGAAACTTCGTGAAACTCTGGCCGTCCAGGAAAATGTGGTGAGCAACGCTTTGGTTCAGGTTGATCAGGTTCGCAAAGATTTGAAACTCAATCTGATCGCTGAGAACCCGAGCGGATTTACGATGGCGCTCGACACGGAAACGATGCGGCTCCTGGAGACCCAAAATATCGAGTATAGCGCGCTAAACGCCGAGCAGCGCACCAAGTTGGAGGAATTGAAAAAACTTTCAGAGGAAGACCTTAAGAATGCCATCCTGACGGTTTATCCGGATGAAAATCTGGCGCGACTTCTGGATCGGCAGAGTACGAGCCAGCAGGAGCTTGCCGCCAAGGCCAAGGAATTGGGGCCCAAAAATCCAGACGTCCAACGGATGATGGGGGTGCTGGCGGAAATATCGAATCAAATTGACGCCCGGGTTAAGGGAATCATGACTGGGCTTGAAACTCAATTGAAGGCTCGCATCGCGAGCAATGCGGAACGGTTACTAAAACTCGAAAAGGCGAAGGTGGACAATCGAGAGACAGTCGAAAAAAATCGGAAGTATCTTGATGCCCTCAAGGCTCTGGAACGCGTCGAGAAAGTAAGGGACGCTGTTTCGCTGAAGATCATGCAGGAGGAAATTGACAATTCAATTCCTGACAGCGGGGCGGTTCGCATTACTGATGTTGCTGAGGCAGCCATCAAGCCTGCGAAGCCCAGAGTTGCCTTGAATATTGCTCTGGGAGTTTTCTTTGGTCTCGCGTTGGGCGTGGGAATGGCGTTTTTCATTGAGTATCTTGATACCAGCGTCAAGACGATTGATGACGTCGAGCGAACCTTGCAGGCACCGGTATTGACGGTCGTGCCGCAGAATGTAGGAGCATTACTCGAAGAAGGCATCGATAGCCCGCATGCGGAGGCGTATCGCGTTTTGCGGACCAACATTCTGTTCAGCAGCAAGGATCCGAAGGCCAACACTATTACCGTGGTCAGTGGTGGCGCCGGAGAAGGGAAATCGACGACCGTGCTGAACCTTGCCACCATTTTTGCGCAGAACGGCAATCGCGTGTTGCTGGTGGATTCGGACTTGCGCCGACCCAGCCTCCACAAACGGCTGGGGATCAGCAATTCGCTTGGGCTAACCAATCATTTGCTCGGCCAGAATTCACTCGAAGAAGTGGTTCAAATCACTCCGCAGGAGAATTTGCATTTTCTGCCCAGTGGTAGATTGCCGAGTAGTGCGATGGGAATTCTCAACTCCCAGCAGATGCGCGACTTCATTCAAGACGTTCGAGAACGATACGATTACGTGTTCTTTGATTCCCCGCCGTTGATGGGAGTGAGCGATGCCACGGTGCTCGTGCGCGCCGTCGATTTGGCTTTGCTGGTCATCCAGTACCGCAAGTATCCCCAATCCATGG
>CALBIE010000498.1 GCA_937893495.1 uncultured Verrucomicrobiales bacterium
CCGGCGTCCAGCTTACCCACCGAAAGCGGGGCGCCGGCGTGAAATTGAAATTGCTGAGCGCCACGAAACCGAATCCGCCGATGCGGTTGAAGATCCAGTCCAGTTCGTTGGTTCCGGATTCCAGGGGAACCCGGAGCGAACCGGCATCCGTACCGGATGAAACTGTCTGGCTGGCGATGGTCGCGCCATCTCGCCAGACGCTGAGACTGCCGCTGGTGATCTGCCAGTTGAAATCAATAAAACCGGGACCAACCGCGGAGATTTGCAGCGTTTTCTCGCTCACCGAGCCCGTTCCGGAGCTTATCAATCTGCCGGTCGTGCCGCTCACTTGCCAGGAACTGGGATTGTTGGTCGCCAGTTCGATCTCCGCCAATCCAGCCGCAACCCGCAGGGGCACCGTGGCGGGGTCGATGATGTTCCAGTTGAACTCGTCGCTGTGAAAAACAAAGGGTCCCCCTTCGATCTCGACACGGTAGCGACCGGAAAGGAAGGTGCTTGCTGCGGCGACCCGCTGGGTGTGCCAATTTGTCGTGATGGTGGTGATGAACAACGGATCCCACGTCGTACCGTTCCAACGCTGCCAGGTGAGCTGCGGATTGTTCGTCACGCCTGACCTGAAATAGACGGCCGATTCAATCGGCTCACCCACGAAGACCGTCTCCGATCGCGGCGAATACAGGACCTGGGGCTTGATCAGTTGCAGAGCGGCAATTCTGGCGCTACCAGGCGATGCCAGCGGCGAGAAATCCTTGGCATGGCTGAGCGTGACGCTGTGCGGGCCGGACCCGAGATTGATCGTCTCCGTCTGCCAGGAGTCCGTGTTGTCGTCATCTCTGGCTTGGGGAATGTCGTCCACCAGCACCTGCATCCGGTTCCGGTCATCATCCGCTCCGGCGGGCTCGTTTATCCACTGGAAGCTCAATCGGGCCGGTCCGTCGATGCGAGTGGTCAAAAGGGAGGCCTTGGTGGTGGATTGCTCGTCACCAAAGGGTCGGATGCGTGAAACCGGCTGACCGATGACACTGCGATGGCGAGTAAGATTCTCCGGGGCGGCGTTGCGATCAGTCTGGCTGACGAGCATTCCGGGCCGATACAGTTGCGGAAGTCCCTTCAACCCGCCGTTGTCGCTGAAGAAAGACGACCTTGGCCCCCGGCCAGGTCCACCGTCCCGGGCGGTGTCCAAGCCGTTCAAAATGCGATTCTCGATCAACACATCGTCAAAATTTGCCCGCTGTATTTGCAGGACCTCAATGGTGTCGCCGCCAGCTTCGCTGGAAAGCGGTGGTCCAATCTGGAACTGCGTCGGGGTGAGTCCACCGCTCCCGACCGCAATGGTACGCAGCCCGTGTCCGCCCCGCACCCAGCCGGAGAGCAAACGCGTGAAGGCGGAAAAGTTCTGCAGGCTGTCGGTTGCCATCACACCCCACTGGCCATAGTGCTCGGGCACACCCAGCCCGGCGTCGCCATAGAGGTCGGGGGCCTTCAACTGGTGACCGAGTTCATGAACCAGCAGCGAGATTGACTCGGCCGGAAATTCCGGCAGGGACCCGGCATCAAGCGGGTTGCTCCAGAGCTGCACTTCGATGCCGTCGTTGATGCCGTCGCCATCGCTGTCCGGAACGGTCTCATCGGTCTTCGTAGTATTCATCTCAAAGCTGTCCGACAAACCGTCCGCATCAAGATCGTCCCCGGGATCCGCTCGCAGTCTGAAAAACCACTCAGCCAAGGGGGAGTCAATTACAGTCGTGGAGACATGTTTGATCGTCCCGCCGATCGGGTAGGAATAAAACGATTCCGATACCGCGCGGCCCCGCTTGGGCCGGTTGACGATGATCGCAAAGCGGCCGAATTCCAGCAGCTCCGGATGATCGATACGGGCCAGGGTGATGGCAGAGCTCGTTTCGCGATACAGCGAAGCCGGGTCGTCCTGGAGCGTGTATTCGCTCTTGTCCGGTTCGGTCGATGCGTAGGTGTATCCCAACTCATAAATGCCGTCGGCACCGGTGGCCGGGTTGGTGATGGCGTCGAATTGAAAACTGGTCTGTCCCTTGGTGGCGTTCGTGTAGAATCCGTTGACCCGGCTGTTGAGGGCGGCCACCCATTGGGCGGGCGAGAAGAAGTGGTCTTCGGTGCCATTGTATTTGACGAGAATCACCGCAACTTTCTGGGCGTTGCCAATCGGCTGGGGAGCCTGGGACACGAGCAAGGCGATGGGGCGATTGGTGGCGGAACCGAAGAGGCTGCCGACGATAACATCGTAATCGCCCTGATCGGCCAGACGCACACCAGGGAGGGTGAGGGACGGGCCATTGACACCGGGGAGCAACACGCCGTTGTGTCGCCATTGATAGTGGAGCGAACCGTCGCCGGTGGCGGGCGCGCGCAGAATAACGATGTCGCCCAGATTGACCGACTGGTTGGCTGTATTCGTGTCCAACCGCGGTTGGGAGAGGAGACTGAAGATAAGGTTGTCTTCGACCTTCAACCCGTCGCTATCCGTGCTGTGCACGCGCAGGCGGAATTGAGTCTGCACCGCAGCGTTGAGCTGGGTCGCCACCAACAGACTGCTACCGGCAATGGTGAAGAGTTCGTTGTCCGGGTACAAGACATTGGTCACGAGAGCGTAGCTGAAGGCGTCCTGCGGATCGGGATCGATTGTCCGCAGAGCGCCAACGGGTGTGCCGGCCGGAAGCAATTCAGGAATGGCTGCGGTCGTTAGTTCGATCCCAGTCGGCGCATGGGCGATACGCAGACGCTTGCCACTGAAGGCCGTCCCCCCGGGAGTGTCCACTTCAACGAATCCTGACAGCGTGGTGGCGCTCAAAAGCACGGTGAGGCTGGCGGCGGAATTCGTAAGGATGGTCCTGACCTGGACACCGCCGACGCGCACTTCGGTGGCGTTGTCCAGCCGGTCACCGCCGAGCGTCAGCACCTGGCCGGCGAATGCCCGGTCAGGCACCTGGGAAAGGACGGGCAGCGCGAGCAGCGACCGCTGATAGAGGCGCACCAATCCCGCCCCCGGGTCGCTCAATATCAGACGCCGTCCGTCGATCGATACGTCCAGACCGGCCCGGGAAGTCGGCACGTCGTACAGCAGCACGCGGGTTTTCCATGAACCGGGCACCACCTCCAGGACGACGTCGCGACCCGCCAACTCGGCGGCGACAATGAGATTCTGCGACAGCGGGTCGATGCTGATGGCCCTGGGATGGACCGCCGGAAGATCCGGCTGCCATTTCACGAGCTGGCCGAACCCGTCCAGCCGATAGACGCCACCGTTACCGGCAGCGCCCGAGTCGGCAACGTAGATTCCCGAATCGTTGACGGCCACATCCACCGGCCGTTCCAAGCTGCCGTTGCCGGAGTAGAGACCACCGACCGCATTGGCCTTGGTGAGCGAAAACTTGAAGACTTCAACCTTGCCGTTGATGGCCCGGTCCACCACGACCCCTTCTCCGGGCCGGACCACGCCCCCGCGGTGGGAGGCGGGAACGGCGGTGAGGCCCACTGGGCTGGCGCCGTCAGTGAGGAAAGTGGCCACCCATTCGCTTTCCGATCCTTTGGAGGTCTCACGCCAGACGGTGCCCGCGGATTCCAGAGAGAAGAAAACGCCGCCGCTGTACGGATCGGCGGTCACCGCCGAGGCGGCATTCTGGGAAATGCGCACCGGCGGATTGGTGAAGGACAATCGATAAACTCCGTCGGCAGTCGATTTCCGGCGGACGGCATAGACCATTCCATTGAACGGATTGAAATGCGCGGCTTCAACGTGGGAGAGGGCTTCAGTCAGCAGTGGCGTCCAGATGCTGCTCGGAGCGGTGTCATTGATCGGGCTGGTGCCGGCGCCATGTTCATCCCCGTCCGAAAATCCGTCCCGATCCGAGTCGGCAACGAGATCGTTTGAACCCGCGCTTTCCTCCTCCTGTTCGGTCAGGCCATCGCCGTCGGCGTCCTCGGAATCGTCGTCGGTGAGTGTCAGGTTTAAGACGCCCTCGTAGGAGTCGAGGTCCTCCTCGGTGACCCGGACGCGGACGCTGTAGGTTTGCCGCGCTTCGTAGTCGAAGTCGGCGGCCAGAGTCCGGAGTTCATTGCCGAATATCTGAAACCGCTCATTGTCGTTCATTTCGACGGAATCGACCAAGGAAAAATCGACGAGGCCCGACACTTCGTTCCCCGGCGCCAACTGTCCAATCAATGTTCCGGTCGGAACGTTCTCCCGAAACGTGCTCTTGCTCAGAATCAGACCGAACGGCCGTTGACCGGCGTCCACTGCATTCGAATAGGTTTCGATCTTCGGACCGATCTCGACCGCCTCCGGACCGGAGTCCGCCCGATCACGATCCGTGGCTGGCGGAGCGTGCGCGAACACCTGGTGGGCCACCTGGTCAGAGGGCCGCAACGGGCCGAAGGTCACCTGGTAAGATCCGCTAGCATCCGTCTGGGCCGTCGCCACCACGTGTCGCCCATGCACGCCCGATATGTCGAGGTGCACCGGCGCGTTCGCGACCGGCACCCATACCGACCCGTCAGCGGGGGCGCTCTTCTGTTCCAGCAATCCGGACAGCAGATACGTGTTGCTGGCCGTCTCCCTCGCGATGAGAGAGATCCGGGACGGGTGCACGAACAGCATCTGGATGGGGATCTCGCCCGCAGGCACAATTGAGTCCCGCAGGTCCATCCACATCACGGCGGTGACCGTTTCCGAGACTGGTCCCGGGTTGACCTTGCTCGGCGGAGGCAGCTCGTCCAGGTCCGGCGGCGTGAGGCGGATTGTGTAATCGTCGTGCTCAAACTTGCCGAGGACGGAATGGTTCTTGTTGCTTCCCGTCACCGGGTCGATCAGTTCCGCGTCCCACTGCTGCCCGAACGGGAAGTTGATCGTCGGGGTGAACATGCGCGGGATCTCGTTGGGATTGAACACGCGCACCGGCACTTCGAGATCCCGGTAAGGACTGCCATGCGGAACGAAGTTTGAGAGGAAGACGCTCGAGAGGCTGTTGTTGTCCGGCACGATATCGTTCACGAAGTCCAGTCCACCGGAGAAGATTGCCTCGTTGCCGGGCGGCCGTTCGTTGCCGGCCGGTTCCATCACCAAGACGGCGGTGATCGGGCCGCGAAGCGCCACCGGTGCGCTGACGACCGCGCCTTCGCCGGCGGGGAGGCTGTCGATGCTCACATTCAACACGGTCCGTTCATAGGGCACCGGCAGATTGAGCAGTGCCGAAACGGAGTTTTCGAGAAATCCCAGCACGACGACTCCGTGGAAAACGATAATCTTGCCGTGAAGGTTTGCGGCGTCTCCTTCGCCCTGATTCACAACCCGCCAGCGAAGTATATGATCGTACCATGACCCGGACACGTTGGGCACCATTCCGTTCCAGGTGACAGTGGTGCGATAGGAAATGAAGTCCCCCTGCCCCGTGGGATCGCCGAACTCGCCGGCATTGGGAAACAGATAGGTCCCAAATCCGTTTTCCTGGCTGTCGATCCAGCCGTGATGAGCCACAATGTCAGCGGCAGGGGGGATGGGATCGGATTCAACCTCCACCGTCATTACGCCGTTGGTGGTCCCCACATGGCGCACGCGCAGCCCGAGCCCGTCTTCAAACACGGTGTCTTCCGGAAAAGCGGCACGGTGGAGTGTCGTGCCGGGGATTTCGCTCTGGAAATCCGTTCGAAAATATTCGAGGTGGCCGGGCACTCCATAATCGCCGTTCCAATTCACGCGCCAGGTTTTGAGCCCCTCCTGGCTCCAGTTGAGTCCGGCCATCGGGATGTTGTCCGATGCCACGGGTTCATAGGGGTGATGCGGATCAAGCACATGGACACGGGAAGGGCTACTGAGCTGTTCGCCGATCACCGGCACCGTTCGGACCAGGTGATAACTGCCGGCATCGCTGGTCATTGCGCCGGTGATCATCAGCCTGGTTGTGGTGGCTCCCGAAATGTGCCCCGGGTCGTTGGTCAGGGGAGTTCCATCCTGGTGCCAGCGATAGGTGGTGCCCGCTTCTTCCGTGCCCGGTTCCAAGTACACATCCAAATCGAATTCTTCGGTGATGTTGACGTAAACATCCGGATCGGAGTGCCGCTGAATTCTCCGCAATGGGGTGAACTTGAAGTCTGAAAGGGTGACAGAGCCAAAGAGGTTCGAATAAACCTCCTTGAAACGCCAACGCAGAAGATGCAACCGGTCATCGATCTGCCAAACATTGGTGCCGTAAACGTATTCATCTGAGGAACTCACGAGTCGGTCCAGCGGCTGACTCCCGTCCAAGAAGTCCAGTTCACCACGTTTGAGAGACGACCGGAATTCAATTGTCCCCGGCCCCTGAATCTGCGCCTGTAACTCGTGCTCCGACCCGAACTCCCCACCTGTCCCGTGCCGGATGGCGTCTCCGTCTCCATTGAGCGTCCAAGGAAACGAGCCCGGAGCGGAAAACGTGAAGTAGGCGCTACCGGCCGCGGCGGTGAAAGGTTGGTCGGTCGGATGGACCACGGTCAGGTCAAAGGTATCGCTAAGGAACTCATGGTCATCCATTTGGATTCGAAACCCATAGGTGCCGGTCATTGCCGGATTCAGCGGACCATAGCTGTGAGTGATCGTTTCGCCGGAGACGCTGCCCGCGCCCACCACCAGGGTGTTCGTGCCATCCACCATTTCGAAGGTGTAGGAAACGGTGGTGGCCAGTTGTTTCTCGATCTTCACCTGGAGATTGACGGATTCGCCATGGAACGCGGCAATGTGCCGGGGTGACAGCAGGATGGCGGGCTTCAGGAACTTTAACCGGTTCACATTCGCCGAACCCAAGGCCGCCCGCGGTCCCAGCCGCTTCCAATGATGAAAGGCGATTTCATGGGTGCCAGGCCCGACTTCGAACTGGCCGCCCTCCGATTGCTCCCGGTTGATTCCACCCTGCTCGACCCCGTCGATGTGAAAACCGAGCCGGGACTGCTCATCGCCCCTTAATTCCCAGTCGAACTCAATCCAGGCGGGACCCTCCACCTTGGCTTTTAGAATGGCCACGTCTTCCGCATCGCCGCCACTGCCGGAAAAGGGGCGGATGCTTGAAGGCACCTGGCCAAACTTGTACCGGTAAAGAAATCCCTTTTCGATGTACTCCTTCTCCGTTTCGCTCACCAACATCCCGGGGCGATAAAACTCCGGCAAACCTTTCAGACCGCCGTTCAGATTCTTCCACATGGAATAATCCGGGCCGCGGCCCGATCCACCCGATCGCGGTGCGTCCAAACCGGAAATGGCGCGGTTTTCGATCAGGATGTCATTGAAGTGGGGCCGCTGGATGCGAATGATCTCCGCGGTGCCGTCACCCTCCTGGCTGGTGTTTGCCGGAACCAGATGGATCGTCCTGGCAGCGAGACCCGGCGGCCCAATCACCACATTCGTCAGACCGCGGCCGGTGCTGACCCAGCCATTGAACCAGCGGCACAGGGCACAAAAATTCCCCTCGGCCTCATTGGCCATCAACCCCCAGCCCTCGTAGAGATTTGGTATGCCGAATGCCCCGTCGGCATACAGGTCCGTCAAACCCAACTGGTGGCCAAGTTCATGCACGACGACGCCGATCGTTTCATCGGGAATGACTGGCAAGGAGGCCGGATCCAGCGGGTCGGTCTGCAGCGTGATCTCAATCCCGTCCTCGGCACCATCGGCATCAGAGTCGCGGGCAAACGGATCGGAAAGGTGGAAGGCTTCCTCGTTCCCATCGGAAACTCCGTCGCCATCGGAATCCGTGAGGGTGGTTCTTCCGTTCTGAAACCACTGAGCCAGCGGATCCGAGATCACCATCGCCGAGGCCCGGATCCAGTGATTGGTCAGGGGCCCAACCGCATAGGTGTACTCCGGCACGGCCATTTCCCGCTTCGGCCGGTTGACCACCACCATGAAACGCCGAAAACGGTCGAAGATGGTCGGATCGTCCCGCCCCGCTCGCGCCAGGGCTTCTTCCACATCGCGGACGATCGTGACCGGGTCGTTCCCATTGCCGAAAAGGCCGTTCTGAGTGGAGGCGTAGGTGTACGGCAGTGCATACACTCCATCCGTTCCCGGCACCGCATTGGAGATCATCTGGAAATCGAAACTGGTCAGTCCCTTCGTGGCCCTCGTGTAGTAGGCGTTCACCCGCCTGTTCAGGGCCGTCTCCCAATCCGCCAACGAGAAGTACGGATTCGTGGTGCCCTCAAATCGGGTGACGATCACCCCCACCGGCTGGTCGGTTCCGATGGGCAGGATCTGGGCCGAAGCGGTGGCGGCGAGGGAAAGCAGTCCAACGCCAAGAAAGAAGAGTCTGATCGATAGTGAATTGGTGGGATTTGGGTGGGAGTAGTGCATGACAGCCTCTATGGAATTCGCCAGCACATTCTCAGACTCGTGCCCTTCCTCCAATTGTGCGACTGCGGCACAGGGCTGTGCGAGTGGGGCACAGGGTGTGCCGAAAAATCAGTATCACCTATTCGACCAGTCTGGCGGAAGCGTCCTGAAGTCTGCCGCCGAACGACGCCTTTGTAGCGGGCGCGTCGCACAAAGCGGTCTGCGAGACCGCAGGACGCTGCCGCAGACACTTCAGCAACCTGCCGCCCTTCATCGCTCTACGCGGCACCGGATTCGGGATACACGGCAGCGTCAACCTGGCCACGATTGACGAGGTCCTGGAGGTCGCGATGGATGGTCTTGCGGGCGACGTTGAATTCGCGGGCGAGAGCGGAGATGTTGGGCTTCTCCGCGGAGCCGCGGAGCCGGTTTATCAGTTCGGTCTGCCGGGCGAGCCGTTCGGTAAAGCGCCGTTCGGGTTGGTTGCTCTCGATTTTCTCCGCCCGTTCCAGAGATTGGAGGGAGTGCACAGTCTCGGCCATGCCGCATTCCTTGAGCGCGGTTTCCACCACGGCGTCAAGTTCATCGAGATCGACTGGTTTTTCGAGAACGTAATGCGCCGAGTGCGGGCCGGAGAGCGCGGCGAGCTGCTCCTTGATCTCCAACGTGCCGGACACCATCACGATCGGGATGTGGGCGGCAATGAACTTGATACGCGACAGGTAGTCCGTTCCCTTCTCACCGTCGGCCAGCACGTGGTCAAGCAGGATGAGGTCGGGGAGCTGCCGCGCCAGTTCTTCGAGAGCGCTGGAGGCTTTCGAAACGAAGATCAGGCAATAGCCGCGCAATGCGCGCGAGTACAGTCCAATCTGCCGCGGATCGTCCTCCACGATCAGGATCTTTGCCTTGTCGGGATCGCTCATAAGCAAACTTACCATGCCACGGACATCTTTCCCAAAATGCCGCCGCGCGTAAACTGGGCGAGTGCCGCACAGGGTCACTCCGCCACATCCTGCAACACAGCCCCGGGCGCCCGCTTTTCGGTGACCGGAATCAGGATGACAAATGCGGTACCTTTCCCAAGCTCCGTTTCCACCCCGACGCCAAATCCCTCGTTCCCGGCGATGGTATAGACGGTGGACAGGCCGAGGCCGGTGCCGTGTTCACTGCCCTGATCCTTGGTGGAAAAGAAGGGGTCGAATATCCGCCCGAGCGTGTCCGCGTCGATGCCCGAGCCCGTATCGGCCAGCACGAGGGCGACATACCGCTCCGCCTTCGCCGGTTCGAGGATGTTCGCCGGAACAGTGTCGTCGGTCACGGTCACCCGCGCGGTGAGCTGGCCGCTGCCGGACATGGCGTCGGTGGCGTTGACGATCAGGTTCAGGAGGATCTGTTCGAGCCGGTTGCGCGATCCCAGCACGTCCGGCACGGCACGGTCCAGATCGAGGTTCAGGGTGATGCCTTCAAGAAAATGGCGGCCCAGCAGGGCCACGTGATCCTCGACCACCTCGACCACGGAATAGGTTCCCCCGGCATCCTCCTGCTCACGGCTGTAACCGAGCATGGACCGAACGATAGCGCGGCCCTGAACCACCGCCTGCTCGATGTCGTCGATGTTTTGCCGAACATCCGGATCGGAACCGGTCTGTCTCCAGATCAACTTGTTGGCCATGCGGATGACAGAAAGGAGATTATTGAAGTCGTGCGCGACACCGGCGGCCAGCGTTCCCAACGCCTTCATCTTCTGGCCGTGCATGGCGGCTGTCTGCGCGGTGGCGAGCTGCTCGTTCCGGTGGGTGATTTCAGCGTCGATCTCAAGATAGTCGCTTTCCAGCCGGCGATGCCGGGCCAGCGCGTACAAGGACAACAAGGTGACCAGCAGCGCGCTTCCCGTCGCGGTTCCAATCATTGCAGGAAGTGGGAATCCCCTGTCCTCGTCCTCACTTGCCGAACCCGTTTGCTCGGCCCCGGACACCGACCAGTCAAGATCCATGGCCTTCAGCTCCCGGCGCAGCGCCTTGAAATCCCACACCCCCGCCAGCCACCGCCGATAGCCGACCGCCAGAAGCTGCCGTTCCTCGTTCCATGCCAACCGGCCGACCAGCCCGCGCACCGGTGGTGAAAGCGTCGCCATCCGGTTTCCCGTAGCGGTCGAACAGACGCCGACACTGTGCGGCGTCGGGGTGAGAAACAATGTTCCGCCATCGTCCGCGAAGCGTATGTGGCCGTAGCCCCAGTCCACAGGAATAGTCGTATCGCGGGCGAGCAATTGGGGAAACCGGTGGCGGGGCTGCCAGGTGGCGCAGTCCCAGAGGACGTATTCGCTGGGTTCACTGGTGACCAGAAAGGTGCCATCCGGACTGAAGCGCAGGGCGTCGGTGAGCGGATTCAATTCCCGCACGTTACGACCGTCCCTCAAGTCCAGGATGCGCGTCGGCTGATCCGATGATCCCGAACCCAGAGCCACCCAATGTTTATCGGGACTCAGCGCCGCCGAGCTGATCGGGGATGGACCGGCAAACAAGGTCGCATTTGAATCACCCTTCAGTGACAACATTTCAACCTGTGTCCGGTCCCGGTCGACAACCATCACGCTCTGAAAGTCCGCAGTGTAGCCGGCTTCCGAATACTCGGCCCGCCGATGTCTGCCGAGCACCTCTTCAGCGCCGACCCGCAGAGAACCCTCGCGACTCTCATCCATCACCACGAAATATGGCCAGCGCGTGACCGTATCCCGATCGGCCCGATAGATTAACTTCTCCTTGGGATGGAACCGGACGTCGGACGATTGTCCCCGCTGTTCCGGCAGATTGGTCCGCCGCGCACTGCGGAGATTGAATACAACAAGCGCAAAGCGTTTGCCCACCAGAAGCCATTCCCCATCGGCGCTGATATCGACGCATCCGTTCTCCACGGCGTACCGGCCCGGCCACAGGGTGGCAAAGGTTCGGAAAACCCGGCTGGGATCGGCCTTCCAGAGCCCATACCCCTCGTTGAGCCTGACGAACCCGATTTTCGTACCGTCGCGGTTGAAGCGGATTCCCTGGCCGACATCCGTCACCACCAACGCCTCGGAACCCCACGGAATCCACACCCGGGTCTCGCCGGTCGGGTCGCTGCTGATCAGCCGATCTCCGGTCGCGTTGAAAGCCAGATGGGTAACCTTGCGCGCGTGTCCGCCGTAAACCTTCGACGTCCTGGACCGCCACTGGAAAAGCAACAGCTTGGGTTCCTGACCGCCGAGCGCGATCGTCTCCCCGTCAGGGCTCCAGGCGATCGCGCTGATGTTGCCGACCCGCATGCTTTCGATTCCGCCGATCCGTTTGGCTGTTTCGATTTCCCAGATGGACATCCGCTCGCCCGTGGTGGTGACGATCCGACGACCGTCCGCCGAGAACGCGAAACCACCAGTGAGCACTGGCAAAGTTGTCTTGAGTCCCCCCGCCTCCACATCCACCAGCACGAGACGGCTGGCTTCGCCATTCGGACGCTTTAGCCCGTATCCAAGCAAACGGCTGTCTGGGGAAAAGGCGATGGGCGGATACTGATAGAAGTCTGAGTTGTGAAGCGGAACCGAATACACTTCTTCCGCGTCACGGAGCCGCCAGATCCGTAGCCAGTCATCCGTCCGTGCAGCCAGGAAGGCGTCGTCCGGACTGAAACAGACCGCGCGGATGGCCGGTCCCGATTCCCCGAAGCGGGCAACAGTTTCATTGTCCGACACCCGAACGATGTCGACAAATCCGTCCGTGCCGCCGACAGCCAGACGACAGAGTTTGGCATCGAAGTCACAGATACTGGAGATGTCGGACCGTGAATGACCGGTATCCGTTTCCCGGAAGTCATCCATGGCCAATGCCGCAATCGCCTCGTCGCGCAGCTTCAGGCTGGACTTCACCCGGCTGGCCGCACCAATCGTCGCCAGCGCCTGCTCCCGTGCGCCCAATCCGCGACCGAGACGAAGGCTGCGCGATTGATCGGAACCCGCCCGCCAAAGCGCCTCCGAAACTTCCCGCGATTCCTGCGCCCGCCGCTCGGATCGGAAGGCGGTAAAGATCGCCAGCAAAGCCAGCGCAACGGCAGCGCAGACAATGATCAATCCTGCCGTGGCCGAACGCGCCAATCCTGAACGGATTGCCTCCCGACGAACCTTCAGCTCTCCATCAGTCCGCAAGTGTTCTCCATTCGGCATGGCGCGATCCTACGGTACCGGACAATGTTTGGATAGTGTGCGCGAGGCGCACATCATACCGGTGCAGGTTCGGATCAACCTCAGACCTCACTAAAACCGGCGGTTTTAGTGAGGTCTGAACCTGAGCTGGCGCAAACGACGCACTCATCCGCCGTTCCTTCCAGCAGGCAAGAATGTCGCTCGCCACGTGACCGTGACCGCTGGTGCAGACCTGCGTGAAAAAGACTCCCTAACCTGCCAATGTATCCATGTCCGGCGTCGAAACTTCCTTCGGATGGTCAGGGTTGCACATGATGTCCGCGTAACCCTGATCATCGGTCAGGATGATAACGATGTTCGGCCTGTCTCCTGCAGCAGCGAATTGTGCGGTCGCGACGCTTAGAAGCGCGAAAGCCGTCACAATAGAGTTCGTTGTTCTCGTGGTTCCGTTCGATTAGTGGTCAATTAATGGGCAAGTAGACGCCCCTGAATTCGAACAGGTAACAGGCAATCTTCCAGAATTATGCCGTTGTCAGGTCCGAGGAACCGCCCCAGTCCAAACTCGAACCCGTGCGGAAGCACGAGAGTGCCAGTGCTCATCCAATCTCGCACGCACCCTTCACGGCGGGTGGAAAAATGTCCACCACATCTCCCTCGAGACGAAGGGTAACTTCAGGGAATCCATCATGGTCAGTTGGTCCCCGGTTCACGACGGCATAGGGCACATTCCGACGGGCCGCCAACAAAGGAATTTCAGATGCCGGATAAACTGACAAACTCGAACCCAACGACACCACAAAATCCGCCTCCCACGCCGCCTCCTCCGATGCCTTCAAATCATTCGGCCGTAGCCCTTGTCCGAAACTGATTGTAGCCGGTTTCAAATACCCACCGCAGGAACAAAGCGGCGCCTTGCCCGTTTTCTTGAAGTGCTCGAAGTGCGGATCTGGATCAGATTCCTCATGACAACTCTGACATTCGACCCGCCCGTTGGTGCCATGAAGCTCAATCAATTTCTCCCGGCTCAACCCCGCCCGATGGTGCAGGCCGTCAATGTTTTGGGTCACCACGATCAGGAGCTTCCCCGCTCGTTCCAGTTCGACGATGCACTCATGCACCGCATTGGGCACCGCGTCCCGCATGGTCGGCCACGTCTCGGTCTTGTAGTCCCAATATTCGATCCGAGCCGCTTCCGAACTCATGAACTGGTCGTAGTAAACCGGTTGACGCTCCTTCCATATCCCCGTCGGGCCGCGGAAATCACGGATGCCGCTCGGCGTGGAAATTCCAGCCCCGGTAAACACCAGGATGCTCCGGGCTGACCGGAGACAATTAACCAGTTGTCCGTAAACATCAGCGCTCACGCCGTCACTTTGAAATCCCCTTGAACAATCTGCAACCCTTTGGCCGCAAAAACGCACGACCCGGAGAATGCGTCAAAACGCGACCGTCTGAGCAACATCGCTATCGTCGGACTCCCGATCGAGTTCCTTTCAGGCACACGGGCATACTAATCGCCGCGGCCAGAATAGTCCCTCCAATCGTGCCACCCAGAATCCACTGAAAACTCACGCCCTCATCCAGAATCCAGCCGAACATGGCCGGACTGAGCGCCGTTCCGAAAACCGCCAGACTCGACCCGAGACTCTTGATCGCGCCGAGATGCCGGATGCCGTAAAGCTCCGCCCACAATGCGGTGACCACCGTGCCGGCTATGGCTGCACTGGCACCCATCAAGGACAAATAGGGCAGCGCAATCCAGGGCGATTCAAACACCATCAACATTCCGATTCCCGCCGCCATGGGCAGACTGACGAACGGGAACAAGCGTCGCGCGCCCCACCGATCAATGACCGGACCGATTGCCAGTGAGCAGACGAATCGAGCAATCGCAAAACCCACGAAGGCGTAGGCCATGGTCACCATGCTCCAACCCTTGAACTCCGCCAGTCGCACCTGATGAATAATCAAACCGGTGACTCCAAACGGGATCATCAACAGTCCGGGGAGCAACGAGTAGAATCGCCAATCCCGCAGCACGTGTGCCCGCGTCCATTCTTTCTCGCCCGGGTCAAGTGCTGGCGAATTCACTCCACGAACTGGCGCCTGCCGCAGTTGATTTGGTGCCAGCAACCATCCGACCAGTGGCATCAGCACCAGCAAAACCATCCCGACATTCAGCATACAAAACGGTCGCCAACCCAGCACCGCAATCAAGGTGACGGCGATTGCCGGAAACAACGCCTCGCCAACGGGATATCCCAACGCGGACATGCTCAGCGCCTTGCCCCGATCCGATTCGAAGCGCCGCGCCATGGTGGTTTTTGCGATGTGTCCACAAAGCCCCTGACCCGACAACCGCAGCACAAACAACAGAACCAGCAGTTGCCAGGCCTGAACGGCCACGCTCAAACCCGCGCATCCCGCCGCGAGGGCCGCCGCAACTCCCAGGGAAAATCGTCGCAAATCGCAGGTATCGATCAACCGTCCCACCATTGGCAGCACCGCCGCGCTGCACAGCGTTGCCAACGAATAAATCGAACCAAACATCCCGCTTCCCAACGAAAACTCCACCTCCCAGGTCGGCACGAATAATGAAATGAAAAACGTCTGGCCAAAGCACGAGAAGAACGTCATCGACACTCCAAACGCAAGGATTCGGCGCTCCTGTCGGAGCATTGAAAGATAATCACGAATCACCGGGACTTTCAGAAAACACGCTCCAACGCCCCGATCCCATTGATCAGTGGCGCAGACGCTTTCGGTGATTTCGCTCGTTGAGGCATCAGGCGCGGCAAGCATGCCGGGTGAGATACGCGTCAGCAATCTCTGATTTGGCGGGCAAGGTCCTGAAGAGTTAACAGTCAGTTGTAGAAGTAGCAGCCGACGTAAGAAGGCTCTGGTCTCAATCGTATTTCCAAAAGTATATGAGCCTCGTCACCTCGGCTGGGGCGCATCCTGGCACTGCCCCCGATTGCAAATGGGCCGGAGCGCGGCTGTGTGCGAAGCACCAGCCGCAGCACGTTGGAAAACGCTGCGGCATGAGGTGAACTCCAGCCGTCCAGTCTCGCGAAGCTGCTGCGGCTGGTCTGCGACAAGCCGCGCTCCGGGGGCAGTGTCAAGATGCGTCACCTCGGCTGCTACCGGGGAATGAGTTCTTTGGCACCCTGTTCGGGCTCTGGTTTTGTGAAACTCACGTTTGGTTCGGACCCTTCTCTGACTACGGGCTCGAAATCCCTGCGGATACCCGTACGATCGGCGACTACTGTAAGACACGGGGAGTCGCTTTCGCTACCATGCCGATCTCCCGTTGACCGCTACCACGTTTACCACGGTCACCCAAGTCCGCCCGCGCCTCTTCGGCAAATTGATTTAACCTGGCAACGACGTCGGGATGCTGTACCGCAACATCTTTTTTACAGGCGATATCCTCGACCACATTGAACAACAGCGTGGTTGGCTTGCGATTCTTGGAAAAATGAGGATGGCCGCCCGTTGGATTGATGGGAAGAAACATCTTCCACGGACCGGAGCGTACGGCTTGCAACTGATCCTGATGATAGTAGTAATAGGCCTTGTGAGGCGTCCTGGCACCGGGCTTTCCGAACAGCAATGGGGCGATGTCGTGCCCGTCAATCTTCCGGTCCTGCGGCGCGGAACCGCCGGCGAGTTTCGCGAAGGTCGGCAGGAGATCCATTGTCGAGGCGAGTTCATGACAGACGGTTCCCGCCGGAACTTTGCCTGGTTGCCAGACAATGGTGGGAACACGAAACGCTCCCTCGCTGGTTGTATAACCGCGACCGTGCAGCGGGAGATTTGATCCACGACGTAAGTCCTTCAGATCACGATTGATTGGCGCACCGTTGTCGGAAGTCCAAATCACGAAGGTATTCCCTGCGATCCTGAGTTTGCGCAACTGCTCAAGCATCACCCCCATGGACCAGTCGAGTTCCTCGATCGAATCGCCCCACGGTCCGTTTCGACTCTTGCCCTTGAAGGCGGGACTCGAGAACGGTGTGCTCGTGCTACCCGGCATGGCTTGCGGGAAGTAAAGGAAGAATGGCTTATCTTTGTGCCTGGCGATCCATTCCATTGCGCGCTCGGTGTAGCGCTTGGTCAAACCGTCCCGGTCACACGGAGCCTCGATGACTTTCTCGTTTTCCATGAGCGGCAGCGGCGGCCACTTCGAACCGTCTTTCGCCCACACCCGGGCGGTCATGTCATCGGAATACGGAACACCGAAAAACCAATCAAAGCCCTGACGCGTAGGTAGAAACTCGGGTTGATCGCCGAGATGCCACTTGCCGACGATCGCCGTGGCGTATCCCTGCTCTTTCAACACTTCGGCAATTGTTACTTCCTTCGGATTCAACCCGTAACGCGAGATGGGCCGCAGCACCCAACCATCGCGCTCGTTGAAATGCATTCCCACTCGCTGCGAATAACAACCGGTAATGATGCTGGCTCGGGACGGCGTGCAAACTCCGGCCGTCACACAAAAGTGGGTAAACTTCCGACCTTCCTCCGCCATGCGATTGAGGTGGGGCGTGCGATGAAGTTTGGATCCGAACGGTTCAATATCACCGTAGCCAAGATTGTCGCAGTAGATGATAATGAAGTTCGGTTTCTTCGCGGCGAAACCGTTCACAGCCAACAGGCAAGCGACGGCCGTGAACAATCGGAGGAATTTCATATCCCATGTGTCAACGAAGACGGTTGCTTTATCAATGCGAAAAAATGGGTTTTCAAAACTTTGAAGCGGCAATTCCAAAAAACACTTGTGAGCCATATCGAATTCGACAACGGTTTTGTTCCCAAATGAAAAATACCATTCGCACCCTCTTGATCGTGACCACCCTGTTCACGTCGATACTGCTTCAGCAATCCCACGCCGCTGACATTACCATCGACCTCCTCGCCGGAGGATTGGATAGGTGGAAAATGGATAAAGCCGGAGGTTGGGAACTGAAGGATGGCGTGCTTGGCACTTCAAAAACTCCGGGTGGCTATATCTGGTCGAAAGACACCTTCGAGAATGTTGAGATTACCCTCGAGTACAAGACCTCGGCGAAGTGCAACAGCGGACTGTTCTTTCGGACCGACCCGGGGAATGCCGTCCAGGGCGGATTCGAGATTCAACTGGCTTCGGACGGATTGTATTCGGGCAAGCATGTGGTGGGCGCGCTCTACGACGCGAAAGAACCATCGGCTGCCGCCGGCAAACCCGATAACGAGTGGAACCGCATGACGCTGACCTGCCAGGGACCAAATATCAGTGTCGTGCTAAATGGTGTGACGGTTCTCGAGGCCGACATCGATGA
>CALBIE010000499.1 GCA_937893495.1 uncultured Verrucomicrobiales bacterium
CATCAAAGCTTCGATCAAGCTCATGACGTCCTCGCGATCCACAAAACTCATCTCGCCACCCGTCGCATACACGAGCAGTTTCTCGGTCAGCGCACGGGCGAAGCGTTCCGGTTCAGCCAACAGAAGTTGTTTCAGTTCATCAATATCCTTGAACCGCCGGCCATCCGGCAGCGCGTCGCCAGCTTCAACGAGCAACCCCTTGCGATAGCGGACGCGACGACCATTTGCGACCTTGTCAACGCTCGCGCCCTTTTCCACTGAGCGGTAATTCTCCCGCCAGCCACCGATGACATCGAAGTTCTCCAACGCGAAACCGGCGGGATCAATCTTTACATGACAGACATTACACCGGGCATCCGTGCGATGCTTCGCCAACTGTTCGCGAATCGAACTCGCGCCTCGAATGTCGGGCTCGACCGCGGGCACGCCGGCCGGCGGTGGAGGCGATGGCGTGCCAAGAATTTTCTCCATCACCCAGACACCCCGCAGCACTGGAGACGTGGAAGTCCCGTTCGCCGTGACCTTCAACACACTGGCATGAGTCAGCACCCCGCCCCGATGACTGTCCGCTGGGAGCGAAACTTTCCGAAAGGCCTGACCGGCAAGCCCGTCGATGCCGTAATGCCGCGCCAAACGTTCGTTGAGGATGGAAAAATCCGAATGCAGAAAATTCAACACGCTCAAGTCATTCCGCAGGATCTCGTTGAAAAACAATTCCGTTTCACTAGCCATCGACACCTTCAGTAATTCATCGAACTCGGGATAAAGGTTGCGATCCGGCGTCGTGAAATCGAGTTCCCGCAAATCGAGCCATTGTCCGACGAAGTTGCGCGTGAAGGCTTCAGCCTTTTTGTGCTTCAGCATGCGCTCAACCTGCTGGCGCAGGATGGTCGAGTTCTTCAGGCGGCCTTTGTCGGCCAGCTCGATCAATTCTGTATCCGGCATCGTGCTCCAGAGAAAATATGAGAGACGGGCGGCAATCGCGTAGTCGTCGAGCCGGCCGGCTTGTTCCTTGAAAAACACGAAATCCGGCGCGCACAGAATTCCCTTGAGCCCCACGCGCACCGCATCGACAAAATCGTATCCCTGTTCAAGGCGCTCATTGACCAGCGCGAGGTAGGGTTGCATCTGTGCATCTGTCACCGGCCGTCTGAATGCCTTGCCGATAAATCGGCGAATCACTTGTTCCGCGTCCGCGCGCGGATTTTTAGAAGTGACCCGAAACTCCGCCGGGGCATTGCGACTCCGACGTTCTCGCGGGTCTCGCTTAATTTCCCCTAACGGCAAATCACCGAACAGTTGCCGATGACTCTTCGGCGGCCATTCCGATTTCAGCGGCCCTTCGGTTTCGACCCAATGCACCAGCAGTCCCGCCTCTTTGTAATTCGATGCCTTGATTTGATAGATATTGTGCCCCGTATCGTAGGGCACCACGCGAATGCTCCCGCCTTTGGATAATCGGAAATCAATCTCGGTGATTCGCTGACCGCCCGGAGCCACGTCATAGTATCCAATCAACTCCGTTTTTCCGTCGCGGGAATTCACATCGCCGCCATAGCAGCCCGTTAAAAAAGTCCAAGAATGATTGAATGGCGAGGGAGGGGCGTGGATCGAAAAGGCATGGCACTGGGAAAACGACAGCAGAAGCAGATCGAACTGTTCATTGTGCGTGATCAAATCGTGCGCACGGCGGCCCATCCCTTCTACACCAAACTCAACGCCGTGCTCGCCGAAGGGGAGTTTGACGCGAAGGTCGAGGCGCTCTGCGAACCCTGCTATGCGGAGGGCGGCCGTCCGGGCATTCCGCCGGGCATCTATTTCCGGATGCTCTTCATTGGTTACTTCGAGGGCCTCGACAGCCAGCGGGGCATTGCCTGGCGCTGTGCCGACAGTTTGTCGCTGCGCGAGTTCCTGGGTTACGAGGTGACCGAACCCACCCCCGTGCATGTGTCGATGACCATGATCCGCAAACGGCTGCCGCAAAGCGTGTACGAGGAGGTCTTCAAGCTCGTGCTGGGTTGGCTGGCGCAGAAGAAGCTGCTGCGCGGCAAGACCGTGGGCATCGACGCCACGACGCTGGAGGCCAACGCGGCGATGAAGAGCATCGTGCGCCGGGAGGATGGCGCGGACTGGAAGGAATATCTGCGGGAACTGGCGCACGCCGACGGAATCGAGAACCCCACCGACGAGGAACTGCGCAAGTTCGACCGCAAACGCAAGGGCAAGAAGACGTCCAACAAGGAGTGGGTGAGCAAGACCGATCCCGACAGCCGGATCACGAAGATGAAGGACGGGCGCACGCATCTGGCCTACAAGGCCGAACACACGGTGGATTTGGAGACCGAGGCGATTGTATGCGCGCACGTGACCCACGCCGATGTGGGCGACGCTGAAAGTGGCGTTGAGAGTCTGATTCTGGCGCAGGCCACGCTGTGCGAGGTGGCTCCGGAGGCGGAGATCAAGGAATTGGTTGGAGACAAGGGCTACCACGACAACGGGAACCTGGCGCAGTGCGAGGCCTGGGGCATCCGCACGTTTATCCCGGAACGGGAACAGAAGAAACGGCGGTGGACGGACAAGCCCAAGGAATATGAAAAGGCCTTTCGAGCCAACCGACGGAGAGTGCGCGGTGCCAAGGGCAAGCGACTCAACCGCAAGCGCGGAGAATCCAACGAACGCAGCTTCGCTCATGTGTGCGAAACCGGCGGCGGACGGCGGATGTGGTTGCGGGGGATGGAGAACGTGACGAAGGCGCACGTGCTCAAGTGCGCGGGGTTCAATTTGGGGCTGCTGATGCGCAAGGTGTACGGATTGCGCAAGCCGCGCAACTGGGAGGAGGGCGATCGCCGGATCTGGGCGGCGATCTTCGCGACGATGGCGGTATCTGTGGCGGCTCTCATCGCCGGGGAGAGTTCCGAGGCGCTTCATTGGGTCCAATCGATGATTCTGAGTCTGACAACCGCCGCGCTGTGGTTAAGCGTTCACCGAAAATGGCCGCGACTGAAAATCGCCCTTTATTAACGGGCTGATAGACGCGAAACGTCACGGGCTGCTCGGTTTGATAGACACTGGCTGCGACTCGAAACCGATACCAACCCTCCACCGGCGCGCGAAATGCCCGCAGGGCCGTGGGCGAATAACCGGAACTGAAGAAGACCAATCCGTCCGGACGCTCAAGAAAAATAGTCTTATTGCCGGCGAGTCTTGAGTCCTCAAGGGGGCTGAATCGCCGAATCGCAGCGGGCGGAGATTTAAGGCGGATCATCGCTGCGTCGAGGGCGATATCCGCCGTCTCGAGGTAACGCTCCATCAACACGGAAGAAATGGTCAACGCTCGTCCCACATTGTCAAACCCCTCCGCTTCCCCGTCCTCGGGCAGATGGTCCTTCAGGTCGGTTTCAATACCCAGTAAATCGCGAACCGTGTTCTGATATTCCTCCCGGTTCAGCCGCCGATAGACCACCCTTCCCTCGCGCGCCACACGAACCGCGTCAGCAGTGTGCAACTCGCCAGTCAATTGGGTCACGAAACGGGATCGCTCTTCCGGCGAATGATGTGGCTTCTTCGCGGGCGGCATCTCACCCGCTTCAACTCGATCCAATACCTTGCGCCATTGTTCAAACATGTTTCGGTCATCAAAACGCAGCACAAGATTGTCCAACCGTAATCCACCCTTCTTCAAATCGGCGTCATGACAATTCAAGCAATAGGAATCCAGAAAAACCTTCGCTTCGGAGGGTGCACACACGCCAGAACCTGTCATCCAACCAGCAATGACATAGCTTAAAACAATCGCAAATCGATGAAACGCCACCGGCATGTAACGTCGACTATACCGCCGGCCGACACATTCAGCCAACCCATTCAGATCCGGGCATCGGCGCGGTGGTTGCCAAGGAAGACTCGATTGGGATATTCTGCCACCGCAATGGATGTTTCGTTTGAATGCCCGGACTGCAGTTCAAAGCTGAAATTTGATGCTGGCTCGTATCCTCCGGGGACGGAAGTGGATTGCCCGAACTGCAGTTCCAACCTCTCGATTCCCCGACCAAACATCGGGCCAGGCGTAACCATCGGCGGGTTCGAACTCAAACGACTTCTCGGGAAGGGCGGCATGGGCGAGGTGTACCTCGCGACCCAGCTTTCCATGCAACGTGATGTGGCGCTGAAGATATTGCCGGGGCAATTTGCTCTGCAGGATGGGAGTGTTGACCGCTTTCTTCAGGAGGTGAAGATGGCCGCGCGATTGAATCATCCGAACATCGTGCGCGCCTATGAGGCGGGCCAGGATCATGGCGTGTATTTTCTGGCGATGGATTACGTCGAAGGAACAGCGATTGACGGGCGATTGCGAAATTCGGGAGCCATGCCGGAAGCGGAGGTGCGGATCATCGCGGAAAAACTGGGGCGAGCATTGGACCAAATCTGGGAAAAACACCGGATGATCCACCGCGACATCAAACCCGCCAATATCATGCTCAACGAATACGGCGAGCCGTTGTTGATGGATATGGGGCTTTCGAAGGCAATCGACGACGGGCCGGGCATGACCGTGAGCACGGCCATCATGGGTTCACCCAATTACATGAGCCCGGAACAGGCGGAGGGCGCTGAGAATCTGGATTTTCGGACGGACATGTATTCACTCGGCGCCACATTCTATCACATGCTGACCGGTCGAGTTCCATTCAAGGGCAAGAGTGTGATGGAGGTGTTGCGCAAACAGGCGACCGAATCACTGCCCGATCCGCGCGAGTTCAATCCGGACATCAGTGACGGGATGGTGCGGATCATCGAGCGCATGATGGCCAAGCGGGTAGAGAATCGATATCCGAACTGGCAGGCATTTTTGACCGACCTCGAATCGCTTGTCTTTGGCGGCGGACCCGCCGGGGCGGGATTGAATCCCGGTGAGTCCGTTATTCTACGCGCCTCCGAATTGTCGCAGGAACTGGACTCGGATGAGGAATCAGATGGCGACGCGGAGTCTTCGAATAGCGGACTGATGATTGGGGGTATCGTCGTTGCCACCGTGATTGCCGTAATCGGAATCTTCCTGTTTTCGAGAAGTGGAAACGACACCAAATCCCCCGACAAGTCTGTGGCGACTGAACCACAGGCCAAAGCGGCCAAACCTGCTCCGGCCATGCAATCATCCCCGGCGACCGAGAATCTCAGCGTCGAATTGGCGCGTGGTCTGATTGGGCATTGGAGTTTTGAGGAAGGGAAAGGAACCAACGTGGCGGACTTGTCCGGCAACGACCTCAATGGCTTTTTACAGGGAAAAGATGTGGAACAGATGTGGGTTCCGGACGCGGCACCCGTTCCATTCGCCGGACGTTGGGCGGTAAGAATTTCGGCGCGCAAGAATTTGGTGAAAATTCTGACTGACTCGACGCTTGGCATCCGTGCCAATGTCACCATGAGCGGGTGGGTCAAACTGCATTCAACACTCAGTGGTTTATCCAGCGAACTCATGACTCGCGGGGGTAACAACGGATTACGTCTTACGGTGGAAGGCTTGGCGGTGGTCGCCCACGACCGCGGCTTTTCCGCTACCCCTAGATACCGTTATAGCTCCTTATTCGAAGTGGACAAATGGACTCATCTTGCGGCGACTTATGACGGTCGTGAGCTTCGAACTTACTTCAACGCAGGCCTACCCGGTACCTTACCCGCACCTGGCCTAATCCGTGAAACAAAGGAGCCAATTCACTTGGGCTGGCAGGGAGGGGCACCGATCGAAGCCCAGTTCTCACTGGACGACGTTCGGATCTACAACCGTGTGCTCAATGATGCCGAAATCAAGACACTGGCCGGCAAACTGCCCCCCCGCTAGCAGCTCAACGTCCCACGAATGATCGGTCGCGCATCTTTGCCTCGACCTCGCGCCTTGCTGATGCTGTCAAGAAAACCGATGGAAACTCCGTCACCGTCGAAGTCGCAGGTAACCGTGTCATGGTGAGGCGTCTCGTAGTATCGCCAGTGCATCACAAATTGTTTCGTCTTCGGCCACGCACCGGCTGCCACAATGCGCGCAGGTGTTCCCGGTGCCGGAGCGCCCCCGGAAATGATGCGCGGCGGCGTTCCCGGAACGGCGGCTTCGCTGAACTTCCACCCGCCCATCCTGCAACGGACGACCTGTTGCCCAAGCTTGCCGACCAACGTGACAGAACAGTCGTTGCCTTCAAAACGGAATGACACTCTTTCGATACCCAGGGAATTCTTCTCGATTTGATAAGACTTTGCATCAATCCGTTTCGCGATTGCCGACGATTTCGTTCCTTCGGGTAAAGGAATCGAAAGCGAGCCCAATACGTTCTCCAATTTGGCTGAAGTTTTGCCTCCGTCAATCAGACGAGTGTTCTGAAATGCAGGAAGGAGATGTTCCCAGACCAGATCCAGTTCGCCCTGCATACTCGGACTTTCACCGGTCATCACGATGACGGCATCCTGTTCAGGAAGAACGATGGTAAACTGACCGAACGCGCCATCCCCTCGATAAGCCCCATGTCGGCAACGCCAGAACTGATACCCATAACCCTGCACCCAGTCCGCGTTCGATTTCTCGGTCTTCGGCTGTTGAATCTGTTTTGAAGTGGCCTCCGCTATCCATTCTTCAGAGATAATCCGTCGTCCGTTCCAGACGCCTTTCTGGAGGAGGAGTTGCCCGAAGCGAACCAGTCCTTCCGTCCGGATATGCAGCCCCCAGCCGCCGGTGTTGATACCGCGCGGGCACGTTTCCCAATATGGCCCGGTGATGCCGAGCGGTTTGAACAATCGCGACGTCAGGTAATCGAGGACAGAGTCGCCGGACACTTTTTGCACAATGGCCGAAAGCATGTAGGTCGCGGCGCTGTTGTAATTGAACACGCTGCCCGGCGCATTGGGCACCGGCAACCCGAGGAACGCCTCGACCCAATTCTCCACGGCAACCGTCTTGCCCGTTGCCGAACTGTCCTGTCCAGCGGACATGGTCAGCAAATCCTTCACGCGCATGGCAGCCAGATGATCACTGATCTTTGCGGGTATGCTCTTCGGGAAAAACGAAATCACCTTGTCTTCGACGGTCAATCTTTCCTCGTCCACCGCCAGACCGATGGCGGTCGAGGTGAAACTCTTGCTCATCGAATACATGCCATGATTGTACTCGGGCTGGTAAGGTGCCCACCAACCCTCTGCAATCACCTTGCCGTGTCGAAGAATCATCAGGCTGTGCAGTTCGTGCGGACCACCCTCCAGAGACTTGAGAAACGAAAGGATTCCGGTCGATGAAACGCCCTGCGATTCCGGCGTGGCGCGAGGCAGAGCATTTCCCACCGCGCCACCATCGGCGACCAGGGTCAGTCGCGACGGCGCGACTCCACACCCGATCACTCCCAAACCGACCCGACCGATAAAACTTCTTCGCGCAAGCATGATGCGCTCAGGATTTCGTCACGGCGAAGCGTTGGCAAGCATTCAGAATGAAAGGCTCCTCCAATCGTTGGCGACTTGGGGCGGACTCGAATGCGGAAGCGTCTTCGAAATCCTACTCCTACTCTGACCCGTACTGGACAATGACCGCCATGCTTTCACGGCACCTGGCGGTTCATACCACCCTAATCCATTCGGGTTGCACGCCATGCGCGGCAACGTGTGGGAATGGTGTTCCGACTGGAGCAGTGAAAAATACTTTCAGAATCCGCCCCGGATCAATCCAACCGGGCCAGCGGACGGTATTGCGAGGGGGAACATTCACCAGCACATCCGGGGGCGCTTCGTTCGGCCAACGTGGAGGCAAGGAAACCAGGCTATCGCGGATGGAGTCGCGGCTTTCGCGTCGTGATTACGATCGATGCGGCGAAACTCAGACAATCGTCATCAAAGGATTCCGATCGGTATGATGGTCCGACGTCGAGCACTCTCCATTCAATTGTGGGCCACTGATTCGGCGACAATGGATTTGCGGCGACAAGTGCCAGAACCGACCTCAATGATGTTAATGCGTAAGCGGGTATTGTTCGGGTGAATTCGGACAGGACGCGTTTCTCCATGTGAACTTCACTTCGACCGCCACATCTTTGACAAGCCGTCAACCAGTCAGACCGATCGCCGGATGCCCCTCGTTCAGATCGACCCGCTCCGGACGGCCTTTGTGCATGTAAACCACCTTCGTATGATCCAGGCCCATCAGAGTCATGATGGACGCGTGTATATCATGAACATGAAGTTTGTCTTCAACAGCATAAAGCCCGAGGTCATCGGTAGCCCCGATCACCTGCCCACCCTTCACCCCACCGCCGGCCATCCAAATCGTAAACCCGGTGGGATTATGATCGCGTCCATCGCCCTTCTCACTCATTGGCGTGCGGCCAAATTCTCCTCCCCATATCACCAGCGTCTCATCCAGCAAACCGCGTTGTTTCAGATCGAGCAGCAACCCGGTGATCGGCTGATCTACGGCATGACAAAGACGCGAGTGATTTGACTCGATCTTATCGTGACTGTCCCACTTGCTTCCTGCGCCGTGGTAAAGTTGAACAAAGCGCACGCCGCGTTCGATGAGTCGTCGAGCCATCAGGCACTGGCGACCATAGACGGAAGTTTCCTTCTGATCGATACCATAAAGGGCTCGCGTATGAGCCGTTTCACGAGACATGTCGATTGCCTCGGGTGCTTCGGCCTGCATTCGTGCAGCCAGTTCGTAGCTGCGAATGCGGGCGTCGAGATCCGTATTCGACTCCCGCCCCTGGCGATGACGTTGGTTAAGTTGGTCGAGAAACTGCAGCTTGTTCCGCTGCCGTTCCAGCGTGACGCCCTTGGGATTATTCAGATTGCTCAACGGTTCATCGCCGGACTCGAACAACACCCCCTGATACCCGGCGGGCATGAATCCGGGCCCCCAGCAACGGACACCATTCACGACCATCGACGAAGAGTCTTTGATAACCACAAAAGCCGGCAAATTTTCGTTCTCAGTTCCCATTCCGTAGGATACCCACGCGCCTAATGACGGGCGCCCACCAAAAACGGAACCGGTATTCATCTGGCAAACCCCACCGGCGTGATTGATACCATCCGAAACGCAGGAACGGATCACACACAACTCATCGGCAATCTGGCTGTGCTGAGGCAGCCAATCAGAAATCCACAATCCGCTTTGACCGTTTCGCTTCCATTGGCGTTTGCTCGCCAGCAACGGTGAGCCCACCTCACCCATCGCCGTCACCGGACGATCGAAACTTTCCGGCAAAGGCTTTCCAGCCAGTTTGTTCAGCAGTGGTTTCGGATCAAACAAATCCAAATGACTGGGCCCTCCTTCCATGAAAAGCCAGATGACGTTTTTGGCCTTTCCGAGGCGATGCGGAATTTTCGCGGCCACAGGATTGGCAGCACGCGCGCCCAGCAACGACCGCCCGCTCAAGGCGGAAAACGCCACTGCGCCAAATCCGCCGCCAGCCGTCTTTAGAAAATCTCGGCGCGAGGTCGGGTGATCGATGTGATTGCAAGCCATGGCTCAGTTTAGATAAAGGAACTCATTCGAATTCAACAGCACGTGACAAAAATCAGTAACCGCTTCCAGCAACCGCACGGGAGCGCCCACAGTGCCGGCTTTGGCAGTCGCCCTGAACCACCGTGTGCCAGGAGCTGGAATGCTTTCGCTGTTTTTTGAGAACTTCCAGTCGATGATTCTCGTGCCCCCGGCCGCATCATTCTCCAGGAACAATTCGTCCCGTTTCAATGCACCTCGGCTGACAGTCAATCGAGCGAGTTGACCGTCCCACAAGTGTCCCTTTCCATCTCGGCCACCGGTGAGAAGATTGACCGCCGGAGATTGAATTTTTCCGACAACAGAAGTTTCCACCGTTCGGCTTTCCAGTTGTGCTTTGGGGTCAGAGAGATCCTTCAGGTAAAACGTGACCGTCCCGGAAGTTTTCCGTTCCGACGAAGTGTCCGCCGTTATCGCCGCCGCAAAATAAACCGGTTTACCAAGTGGAAATCGAAGATCGGATGCGACAACATCGTAAACGGTGTTACCCTGAAAATTCTCCCCAACCAATTGCACGATGAAATTCCGTGGCTGATAGCGCGACTTCTGACTCGTGACGCCAAAGGTCCACCCGGCCGTATGCGAATCGCCGTTCCAGCGGGAAATCAAGGTGTTCACACTGGCGTCGGCGTAAAGCCGATCAAGGATGGCAATCGCCTCGATGGTAAACTCGTCATCGGCCAATTTTGTCTCCGGCAGATGCAATCGCTCGAAGCGACTACCCGGCTGAAGCCAAAGCGCCTGCTCCCCCAGACTGAAGCCGGTAATATTCTTAAACATCTGTATAATGGGACGCAATCCCGTCTCGTTGGGAAACTTATCCGCGACTTCGATACTACTCTTCACCGTGCCTGTCTGGGCTTTTATGAAGTCAAGTCCAGCCGCGATTTCATCGTCCTTCGGGCTTCTACCGAAAACCAACTCATAGGCTCGTTCAATCTTTTCCCCGGTCAGTTGAGAATTGCCGTCCAGAAGACGCCTGGCGAGAGCCTTTGCGCGCGCCAGCGTCCATGCTCCGTTCACCAGCAGAAGCGACTGCACGGGCGTGGTGGTTGCGATGCGGTCCGGTGCCGAGTCAAACCCGACGGGCGCATCAAAACCGTTGAGCATGGCGTCTGGCCGGTTGCGAAGTTTTTTCACATAAACGCTTCGATGAGGGGAATCGCCGCTGACCGATGCGCCGCCATCACGTTGCTTGAGTTCGCCGGACACCGCCAACATGCCATCACGCACTTGCTCAGCATCGAGGCGCTGAACCGGGAACCGCCATAGTAGTCGATTCCCCGGATCGATCATCTGTTCAGGCTGGCCCGGCTCGCGTCGCGCTGTCTGACGATACGTCGCGCTGTTCAGAATCAATTCGTGCAACGGTTTGAACCGCCATCCGCCCTCGAGAAATCGGCGCGTCAACCAATCCAGCAACTCGGGATGACTCGGTGCTTCACCCAACCTGCCGAAGTCATTCGGCGTGGCCACAATCCCCCGTTGGAAATGCCTCTGCCAGATGCGATTCACAATCACCCGGGTAGCCAGCGGGTTTTCATCCCGGGCAATCCAATCGGCCAGCGCCCGGCGCCGGCCCGTCGTCGTTGAAGTCGGGTGAATGCTTGGAGCTGGTTGCCCCAGCAGGGTCAAAAAAGCGGGCTCAATGGAGAGTTGCCCACTGCGCGATTTAAGAAACGTTTGCGTGGGATTGCAGCCAATATCGCTGGCAACAAAAGCCTGCGGCAGGGGCTTGGGCTTGCGATCCTCAAACTTCTTCAATTGCGATTCCAGTTCAAGATAGCGTTTGAGCTTTTCCGGTTTGCCTTTGAGAGCCTTGGGCGCGTCGAAAGACACGTTGGCACGCACCACCTGTCTTTCCACAAGGTAAACCAACTGTTCTTCGTAAGGCGTCCGTTCACCTGCCTTTTTGGCATACATCTGTTGTATGTCCTCCGGGAATTGTTTAACCGTAGAATTGACTTTACCATCGTAGGTCGCCCTGACCAGCGCCTGCATTTCATCGCGAACTGTTTTGGTCATCCTCTCCCACCCTGCCAGCTTGCGCTCGTATTCAGTTACCACTTTTCGCGAGGCCAACGGAGCCTCCAGCGGCCAGGCAGTGGAGGAAAGAAACGCCTGCAATGAGTAATAATCCTTTTGCAGAATCGGATCAAATTTGTGGTCATGACATTGTGCGCAACCGATTCCGAGACCCAAAAAAACCTCGCCGGTCACACTCGTCAATTCGTTCACAATCAATTCCCAGTGCATGCGGGCATTGCGTTGATTCCACTCGTATATCCCTTGGCGCAAGAATGCCGTGCCAATAAAACGGTCCGGCTCATCCGGCGCAATTTCATCACCCGCCAACTGTTCCCGCACGAACTGATTGTAAGGTTTGTCTTCGTTAAAGGAGCGGATGACATAGTCGCGATAGACGTAGGCATCCGGGCGAAACGCGTCCTCCCGATACCCGTCACTTTCCGCGTAGCGAACCACATCAAGCCAATGCTGTCCCCACCGTTCGCCATAACGAGGACTATCGAGCAACTGTTTGATCAAGCGCATCCATGCATCGGGTCGAGTATCATGTACAAAGGCAGACACTTGTTCCGGAGTTGGCGGCAATCCGTGCAAATCAAAATAGACGCGCCGCACCATTTCGCTTCGGCTGGCCTCCGGAGCGGGATTCAATTTCGCTGAAGACAGCGCCGCCGCTACAAAGTGGTCAATTTCATTTCGCGCCCACCCCGCCTCCATGGTTGGAATCCTGGGTTCCCTCACGGGTTGGATAGCCCACCACGCGCGGTCCTCAGCGGTAAAACCATTCTTATCCACCGCCATACGGTTCGCCGCCTCAATCGGCCAAACTGCGCCCGTTGAAATCCATCGTTCCAGCTTCGCGATAGCCGATCTTGAGAGTGCCTTATCCGGCGGCATCTCGAGTTCCGGATCTCCTCGCCGGACTGCCTTAATGAGCAGCGATTTCTCCGACTGACCGGGAATCACGGCCGGCCCCGATTCGCCGCCCTTCAAGATGGCGTCGAGGTGATCCAATCGCAGTCCGGCTTTGGCTTTTTTCGGACCGTGACACTTGAAACATTCGCTGGCCAGCAAGGGACGAATTTCCGTTTCAAAAAAATCCAATGCCGCGCGATCCGCCGCCGGGGCGGTGGATGCGAAGAGGATTGAAAAGATAATGCAGAAACGCTTCATGGATTTCGAACTGTCTTCTTCTCTAGACTGAGTAACGAGACTGCTACTTCAATCCGTAAAACCGGGTCGCATTTTCGCCATAGAATTTCTGCTGTTCGTCCACGGACAGTTTCTCCGCCAGACGCCGCGAAAGTGAATGCACTTGCTGATAACTCCCCGCCAGCGTACAGACCGGCCAGTCCGAGCCATACATCAAACGGTCCGGACCGAATGCCTCAAGGACGATATCGAGAAACGGGTCGAAGTACTCGGGTTCCCATTCAGCCCAATCCGCCTCGGTCACCATCCCGGAAACCTTGCACATGACATTGGGAAATTCGGCCAACTCACGAATCTGCGAATCCCACGGAGTGAGCAGGCCATTCTTGATGAGCGGCTTGGCGATGTGATCGAGCACGAACGGTTGATCCGGAAAGCGGCGCACAAACTCAATCGAGGCCGGCAATTGCTGGGGGTAAATGAGAATATCGTAACGCAGGTCAAATTGCCGGAGCCTGGCAATACCCCGCATGAACGCTTCACCAACAATGAATCTATCGTCTGGCTCATCCTGCACCACGTGACGGACACCAACGAACTTCGGGTGCGCGTTCAATTCTTCAAGTTGCCCCTCGACGTGTTCCGAACGCAAATCGACCCAGCCGACGACTCCCTTGATAATTTCATTCTGATCTGCCAGTGAGCACAGCCAGCGTCCTTCATCCAGATTCTGGCGTGCCTGCACCGCGACACATCCGTCCAATCCGCAACCGTCGAGTTCAGGTTTCAGATCGCCCGGAAGAAAATCGCGCTTCAGCACGCCGAGTTGATCCGAAATCCATGGATATTCCGTCGCGCTATATTTCCAAAAATGTTGATGAGAATCGATATTCATCTGGGACAATTTTAACCACGAATGAACGCGAATGGACACGGATTATTCAGATTTCAGATACCGCCACTCGAGCACCTTGACCGGCACTTTTAGCCATAGAACGTCTGAACCATGTTCCAACGTAATAACTCGTTTGAGTCCAGGATCGGCTTCTATCCATTCGCCGTCCCCAAGGTAAATTAAAGTATGTACTCCGTCCGCAGTTACTGCGATGTCTCCACGGATCAGTCTGGGTTTTTCGATTTCGTTGATCGATGACGCCGAAAACTTTAACTCAGTAAATCCACGATACTCCTCCATGAGTGCCTTTGCGGAGGTATCGTACCACCACAAGTGAATCGCGTCACGAATGCCAGCAGGATTAATGCCGAGGACTCCTTCTTTGAATGCCGCAT
>CALBIE010000500.1 GCA_937893495.1 uncultured Verrucomicrobiales bacterium
CGAGTGATCCCTGTGACGACGAGCGTTACTTCGGCGCAAACCCGACCGGATCCCACGGCGGCGGCTACGGAGACATGAAAGGCGCGAAGCCCCTCGCGGAGCCGTAAGCTTCATTTTATCAAACCACGGGGAACATCTTAAAATGACCAATATCCATCGAATTTGGTTTCTACCGGTCATGGATTGCTGCGACGGTCAAAAATCGAAATCGAAATGATGAAAGAAAAACTGCTCCATACTCCCGACGCCCTGCTCGTCTTGTTGTTGTTCTGTGTCGCCAGCCTGTTGTTTGACCGGGTGCTGCGGAGGTTCAGCGCCCATGTCGACACGCGCGCGTCAGAAATGTTTCGATTACTCTCCAACTCCCAACGGGCGATCTTGTTGACGGTCGGCGTCATCATGGCCGTTGGCGAATTAGGTTTCGATATTTCCGCGTTGGTCGCGGGATTGGGACTCACGGGTTTCGCTCTCGGTTTTGCCATGAAGGACGCGATTTCAAATCTGATCGCGGGAGTCATGATCGTCGTTTACAAGCCTTGCGAAATCGGCGATCGCATTGAGATCTTGGGAGTGCAGGGAGAGATCATCGATGTGAATCTGCGCTACATCACCGTCAGCGACAAGTTGGACAGGTGGCTCATTCCCAATTCCAAGATTATCAACAGCCAGTTAAGAATATTCGGTCATGAGGAGATCGAGGCCGATTCCGAACCCGCCGCGGAGAAGCCGACAGCTCCCAGTCGGTCAGCCCGCAAAAAAGCCGCCCAAAAATCCAAGGCTCGTGCCCGTAAGAATGCATCATAAACTCGGGAATGAGATCGGCGCGCCGATCACTTCGGAGTTTTCACCCGGTGTCGGTACCACGCCGCCCATTGTCTTCCCTCAAGCAGGTCGATGACACGTTAACGGAGTCAAGCAAGAGCTGCTTCGGTTCTGAAATCCTCAACATCGGTGCCGTTGGGCGAAAAGCGTCCCGACTTCATCAAGAATCCGATTCACCGGCATCAGATTGCTGCGAGCTGGTATTCGCAGTTTTGCCAGTCGGATTTTCCCGAGGCAAGCCGCCCGCGAATAATTGGTAAAGTTTATGAACAGCAGAAACGAATGAATCGAAACTCCATCCGTCTCTACTTGTTACCATTATGAATCGAACTTACGTAATCATTTCCGTGCTTTTGCTCTCGTTGCGGTTCGCGCCAACCACTGACGCGGCCGGGCTGCGGGCAGGCGCGGCGGCGGTGGACATCACACCGAAGGAATTTCCGCTGAACATGCCAGGCGGCTTCAGTGCCAACTTCGCCACGAACGCAAACGATCCGCTGCACGCCCGCGCATTTGTATTGAACGACGGCGCGACAACCCTCGCGATGGTCGTGGTGGACAACCTTGGCGCCTCGCCGGAAGTCATCGAAGAGGCCAAAGAGATTGCTGCCAAAGCGACCGGCCTGCCAACGGAGAAGATGCTTATCTGTTCCACGCACACGCATTCCGGTCCGCCGTCCAACACTCGCGAAGGTTCTGCACCCGCAGTGGCGTATCGCAAGTTGCTCGTGGCCGGACTCGCGGAATCCATCGTCAAGGCGCATGGGGCGTTGCAACCCGCCTCGGTCGGCGCGGCGTCGCACCCGTTGCCGGACGAAGTCTTCAATCGCCGCTGGTATCTCCGCCCCGGCAAAATGCCGCTCAATCCGTTTGGCAAAATGGACACGGTGAAGATGAATCCCGGCACCAGCCCAACCGTGCTCGAACGCCCGGCCGGGCCCACCGATCCCGACATCACAATCATTTCGGTGCAGAACGCCAAGCGTCGGCCGCTGGCCCTGTTCGCCAATTACTCGCTCCATTACGTTGGCGCGACGCCTCGCGGAAAAGTTTCCGCCGACTATTTCGGTGAGTTCGCCCGACTGATGCCATCGCGCTTGCGGGGTGATGACAATTTCGTGGCGATGATGTCCAACGGAACCTCCGGCGATATCAACAACATCCCGTTTATGGTTACGCGACCGCCGCGCGAACCGTTCGAGCAGATCCGCATTGTCGCGCGCAAGGCAGCCGATACCGCGTGGTTGGCGCACCGCAAGATTGGCAGACACAATTCCGAAGCGCGTCTCGGGATGATTCAGAGGGAAGTCACGCTCAACTATCGCAAGCCAACAGGAGACCAGATCGAACGCGCGAAAAAAGTGCTCGCCATCAAGGACACGGACGCCATTGCGAAACTGCCGCGGCTGGCGCAAAACTACGCCCGCAGCACGCTTCGCGCAGCCGAACGCCCTGGCACGTTGACGGTAATTGTGCAGGCCATCCGCATCGGCGACCTTGCAGTGTGTGGCATTCCTTTTGAAACCTTCGTGGAGATCGGACTCGAACTGAAACAACGCAGTCCGTTTCCGCAGACAATGGTTATCGGCCTCGCTAACGGCCGTCACGGTTATCTCCCCACCCCCGAACACCACAAGCTCGGTGGTTACGAAACCTGGCTGGGAACGAACGTCGTTCAGGAAGACACGTCCGAAATCCTCGTGAAGCACCTGCTGGAGATGCTTAAGCAATTGAGACAGGCAAATTAAACGTGCGAAAGTCTATTTCTTTTCACGGGCATCCCATAGGAGGCAGTGAAATGAACTGGGTCGCGGAATTCATTCCGCTTCAAGCCCACTCCTGAAATCGCGATCACCGAACAGAGTCACGCGTCTTGCCTGGCCGCGTCGAAGCGGACTAAAGTCCGCGCTCCCACAATACCAATCAGGGTGAAGAACGAGCGAATAGTTGCCTTAAAAGTACCGTCTGGATATAAACCTCAGCAAACCCATGGATCAGAAACTTGAAGGCACACCAGAAGCCACATTGAAGCTCGACGGACGCAAGGTAATCCGCGGCGAAGTCACAAACAATTGGGGCACACGCCTGCAATGGAAGGTCAGTCGCGACGGCAAGGAGATTGCGACCGTCGCCGCCGGATTGGACCCCGCGTTCGAGTTTCCGGACAAGGCCAAAGGCAAATATGAGGTCGTCCTGCAGCAGTTCAAATACTTGAATTACAAAAAGGACAAGGACGGCAACTACAGCGAGAGCAAATACCTGGACATCTCCAAACCGGTCTCCTACACCCTCTGACCCGCGCAAAAGGAATTCCAACATGTTGCATATCGGAAACGAAAATCTCCCCCTCTGCAGCGGCATCAATCGCCGCAGCTTCCTGGAAGTCGGCACCGCCGCCATGGCGGGTCTGACGTTGCCCACTTTTCTGAGATTTCAGGCCGCGGGCGCGGTGAACGAAAAGCGGGCAAAGATTCGCAACTGCATCACGCTGTTTCTGGTCGGTTCGCCGGGACACCTCGACACCTGGGACATGAAGCCAGACGCGCCGGAAGATGTGCGCGGCAAGTTCAAGCCCATCTCCACGAACGTGCCGGGTGTCCATATCTGCGAACACTTTCCCCGCATGGCGAAGGTGATGGACAAGGTCGCCCTCATTCGCAGCCTGCATTACAATTCCGGCGCTTCGCACGAGAACGGTCAACGTTGGATGATGACCGGGCACGATTTCAATGCCGCCAACAAACAACCGCACATGGGTTCGGTCATTTCGCGTGTCTATGGTCCCAAAAGCGATTTGCCAGCCTCGATTGTGCTGCCCGTTGCGATCGGCAACACCGGAACATCCACGCCGCACGGCCAGGAGAGCGCCTATCTCGGCAGCGCCCATCAGCCCTTCTTCCTTGGCAGCGATCCAGCGCGATCGGATTTCAAGGTGGCCGATCTTGAACCGCCGAAGGGTCAGACGGAGTTTCGCATCGAGGCACGCCGCAAGCTGCTCAAAGAAATCGATGCCCTGCAACGACAGGTGGAAACCAGCAGCACGCTGGAGCGCGACACAGCCTACGCCCGCGCCTTCAACATGCTGACGAATCCCAGGACCAAGAAGGCGTTCGAACTGAGCGAGGAACCGGCGAAACTGCGCGATCGCTATGGTCGCAACTCCTTTGGCCAGAGCTGCCTGATGGCGCGACGATTGATCGAGCATGGGACGCGCTTCGTGACCGTGAACCAGTTCGACACCGTGTTCAACATCTCCTGTTGGGACATGCACGCCAACGGCAGCAGCTTGAACAACACCTACGCCGACTACGAACACGTCCTGTGTCCACAGTTCGATCTGGCCTTCACCGCGCTGCTCGAAGATCTCGAACAACGCGGCTTGCTGGAAGAAACCGTCATCGCCGTAATCAGCGAATTTGGCCGCACGCCCAAGTTGAATGCGCGCGGTGGGCGTGACCATTATCCCGCCGCGTGGACAAACTTTCTTGCGGGTGGTCCAATCCACGGCGGCCGCGTCATTGGCTCCACCGACAAGATTGGCGCGGCGCCGCATGACCGACCGGTGACGCCTCCCGAAGTCGTGGCATCCATTTATCAGGCCATGGGCATCGATCTGGAAACGACCATGATGCCCGGCCTCGGCAACCGTCCGATTCGCTTCATCGACGCCGAACCCATTCGTGAATTGTTTTCGTGAGCCTCTTCGCAATTCGTAGCGACCGGTATGAGAAGGCATTGGTCGTATTGGCACTGCACTCGCTCACGGTTCCCCTCTCAGCGCTGCCACCGAAGGTCAGCAGCGTGGATATTCACGGTTGGCAGATCGGCAAACCAACCACGCTGATTATCTCCGGCACAGATTTACTGCCCAATCCACGGGTGCTGACAGGTATCCAGATAGCCAAACAAACCCTTAAGGACGGCGGCAAGCCCAACCGCATCATCCTGGAAATTGAGCCAGCCAAAGGCGTGCAACCCGGCTTGTATAACTGGTGGCTGGTCACCGATCAGGGCGTTTCCACCCGGCAGGTCATTGCCGTGGATCATCTCCCGCAAAAGGTCTTTGCCGACCAGACGAATTCCCTCCCGGTCGCGCTGCACGGCACAATTTCCGGCAGTCAGGTGCGCGAAGTCACGTTTCCCGGCAAGGGCGGGCAGGAAATTATCTGTGAAGTGGAAGCCCGGCGCCTGGACAGCAAACTGCGCCCCGTGCTCAAGCTGCTTTCTCCGAATGGTCATCGGCTGAACTGGAGTCTGCCGATGGCGGTCCTGCATGGTGACACACGCATTCGCGCCAGACTGACTGCCGATGGCCAATACCGGTTGCAATTGCATGACCTCCAATTCGCCGCACCCGCCCCAAATCATTTTCGCCTCAAAATCGGCCAATGGACCTATGCGGATCAGGCTTTTCCCGCCATGGTCCAACGCGGCGCGTCAGCCGAAGTCGAATTGGTCGGTGATAGCGGAACCCGAAAAGTGAGCCTGCCAGCCATTGCCGACGCCCGCGCGGTCCCGGCTCCCTGGAAGAACTCCGCCCGAGCCAGCGGTCCCGCAGCTCCGGTCTGGTTGAGCGACGTGATCGAACTGCTCGAAAAACGCAACGGCTCGGAGCCGCAATCACTTTCGCTCTTGCCAGTTGCGGTGAACGGACGATTGAGCGTCGCGGGTGAAGAGGACGCCTACGAAATCAACGTCAAGCCAGAGACGGAGATCATCTTTAAGGTCGCAGCCGACATCTTTGGTTCTCCCATCGATGCGGAACTCGAATTGCGTGATACCCGGGGCAAGCGGCTTGCCTTGAATGACGACGCCAACAATCAACCAGACCCGCAGTTAACCTACAAGGTGCCAAAGAACGTTACCAATCTCGTCGCGCTTGTGCGCGACGTGAACGCGAACGGCGGACCACGTTGCATCTACCGTTTGTCAGCAGTCGTCAAGGCACCGAAGAAGAATGACGACCCCGGTTATTCTCTTATCGTTCCGGAAGACAGCCTGACCGTTCCAATCAGTCGGATTGTCGTGTACAAGGTCGAGGTGGAACGCGATGGCTTTGAGGGACCGGTTCAGTTGGCGTTCGGCAGACTGCCTGAAGGGGTCCGGGTCAGTGGTCAATCCGTACCCGCTGGCGCGAACGGAACCTTGCTGACCCTGGCGAGCGACAAACCACTGCCACCTTTCATCACCGAACTCAGAGGACGTTCGAAAGACCGTCAGTCCTTGGCTTCCTGCCGCAATGAACAGGTGGGCCAATTTCAACCATGGCTGGAAAACGATCTGGCCCTGGCCGGGGCAACGAAGCCCGCAATTGATTTCACAGTTGATTGGACGGCAGTGACCAACAGCCCGAACATTCCGCTGGGCGGCAAGGTCTCGCTCGCCGTGAACTGTCGGCGTCCTCTGGGCCATGACGGGCCGGTCAGACTCACGTTAATGACCAGCCAGCGCCGGCAGTTGGTGAATGGTCGAGTGGACAACAACAAGACGCTGCGGGAAGAGAAGGCAGTTTTAATTGCAGAGGACAAAGCAGCGCAAAAAGCGTTCGACGCCATCGCAGCGGCTGAGAAAATCTTGACTGCTGCCAAGAAGGCCACTGAAACCGCCAAAGACGACAAATCGAAGGCTGCGACAGGCAAGAAATTGAATGAGGCACAAGCGGCCCTGACCAAGGCGGAAAAAGATGCCAGCATTGCGGCGACGAAATCCAAAGGAGAAGGAAAAATCACACTCGTCGTACCCGGCGAATTGCCGGAGGTAACGCATCAGATTGCGTTCAAAGCCGAGTTACTCAAACGCGATCGTCGCACGGTGGAAGCCGTTTTTTTCACGCCCGTGCGCAATCTTCCCATCTTGAATCCGCTGGCGGTGAAGGTCGCAAAACTGGCACCGGTGAAACTCGACGCAAAAAAAGGCGCCACCTTTGAACTGGCCGGCAAAGTGGAACGCCGTGGCGGGGCCAAGGGCGACGTGACGGTTACGCTGGAAGGTTTACCCGCCGGGGTGACCGCTCCAAAAACGGTCACCGTGAAAAAGGGGCAATCTGATTTCAAATTCGCGCTAAAATTCCCGGCCAGGTTCAAGCCGGGTGAATTTGCGAGCCTGAAGCTGTTCGCCACTGGTAAACCGTTCAACGCGGCGCAAGTCCGCAGTTCAGATACGAAGGCGACCTTGAAAGTCCTGCCACCAGATCCAGTGCCGGCGAAGAAACCCGTAGCCACGAAATGATATGAAACGCTTCCTGCCTCTCGCTTGCTTACTCGCGCTCCCGCTGGATACCAGTGCCGCACCACCTCGGGATTTGACCGGCGACCTGCGCCTTACTCCGTCCGCCGTGACTCTCGTCCATCGGCAGCGGCCGCATTCGATTCTCGTTCAGGCGCGAACCAAAGGTGGGTACGACGTCGATCTAACAGGTGCAGCCACTTTCCGCAGTGGCAATGAAAAAGTGGCCCAAGTAGATGTACTTGGCTGGATCCAACCGGTTGCCAGTGGGGAGACGACGATTACCGTGCAGGCGGCGGGCCGCACCGCTAAAGTTCAAGTCAAAGTCAAACTCCCCGCCAAAAAGACGAACGCCAGTTTCCGACAGGATATCATGCCGGTATTGTCCAAAGGCGGTTGCAATGCCGGAGCCTGTCATGGTTATTCGCTGGGTAAAAATGGTTTCAAACTGTCATTGCGCGGAGCCGATCCAGCAAAAGATTATCTCTCGCTCACGGACGAATTCCTTGAACGCCGCATCAACCGTCACCAGCCTGCCGCCAGCCTGTTGCTGCTCAAGCCGCTTGGTGACGTACCCCACGAAGGCGGAGTGCGATTCGATCATGGCGGATTGACACACGCGGCGTTGCAGCGCTGGATCGCCGAGGGAGCCAAGGACGATCAACCAAAACTGGCGCAACTGGAATCCGTAAGCATTTATCCAGAAAAGGCGGTCATCATGCCCAGGACGCAACAGCAGTTCCAATTGGTCGCCAGATACAGCGACGGCTCCGTTCGCGATGTTTCCCGCGACGGTATTTTCAACGTCAACATCGAACGCGTGGCCAACGTCGATGACGTGGGGCTGGTCACCGTGACCGATCTTGGAGAAACCGCCATCGTGGCGCGCTACGAAGGTATTTTCACCGTGGCAAATGTCATCGTACTGGCACCGGATACGGGTTTTAAGCCCGCGCCGATTCCGACGAAGAATCTGGTGGACCAACATGTCATCGCGAAACTGAATGACCTCCGCATCAAACCTTCAGCCCGGGTCGATGATGAACGTTTTCTCCGGCGCATTTATGTGGATTTGATTGGCCTGCAACCCAAACCGGATGAAGTGCTGACCTTTGTGGCGGACAAAGATTCCGGGAAGCGCGCGAAGGTGATTGAGGGGTTGATGGGACGGCCGGAATTTGTCGATTGGTGGTCATTGAAATGGGGTGACCTGCTCCAAAACTCCCGTAACACCTTGAGCGACCCGGCGGTTTTCGCCCTCCGCGAATGGATTCGCGCGGCCGTGGACACGAACTTGCCGCTCGACCAATTCGCCCGCCAGCTTTTGACCGCACGCGGTGGAGTGGATGATCATCCGGCCGCAGGTTACTTCGCCGTCAGTAAGGACACCGATGATACCCTGCAACGCATCACGCAGGTGTTCTGCGGCGTGCGCATGTTGTGCGCCCGCTGTCATCCTCATCCCTTCGAACACTGGACACAGGCCGATTACTATGGCTTGCACAGTTTCTTCAACCAGGTGAAGACCAAACCCGACCCGCGTTTGACCGGTGTGAAAAACGCGAAAACAGTGCTGGTCAATTACGCCGCTGCCTCCTCCACCAATCCGCGCACCGGACGACCGCAGCCGCCACGCTATCTCGGAGGCGATGAACCCAAACTGGATGTCGGCATTGATCGTCGCGCCGATTACGCCCGCTGGTTGACGGCTCCGGACAACCCGCATTTCGCGCGCAGTCTGGCGAACCGTTTCTGGAGCTACTTCTTCCATCGCGGCATCATCGATCCGGTGGATGACCTGCGTTCCACCAGTCCGCCGATCAACGGTCCCCTGCTCGACGCGCTGACGAAGGATTTCGTCGCGCACGGATTTGACCTGCGGCATCTCGTGCGAGTCATCGTCACCTCTGACACCTATCAACGCAGTTCCGTACCGAACGAAACCAACGGTTACGACGATCTGAATTTCTCCCGGGCCGTTCCCCGACGGATGGCCGCCGAGGCATTGCTCGACTCGCTGGGACAAGCCACGGGGGTGAAGGAAAACATTCGCGGAGCGCCGGCCGGCTTTACCGCCGCGCAACTGCCCGATGCCAACGTGCAGAGCAAGTTTTTGTCTCTCTTTGGCAAACCGCAGCGAATGGAAGCCTGCGAATGCGAGCGAGACGACGGTGCCAACATGTTGCAGGCCCTGAACTTCATCAACGGCGATTCCATTCTCAATCGTGTCACCTCAGCCAGTGGTCGCCCCGCGCTGTTGCTCAAGCAAAAGCTCTCAGACGATCAATTGATTGAGCAACTGTATCTCTGGTCCGTCTCTCGCCGTCCCATCAAGGCAGAACTTGAGGCGGGCAAAAAGTTCATCGCCTCCTACAAAGACAAGCGGGCCGAAGCGGTGCAGGATTTGATGTGGGGCCTGCTGAACAGCCGCGAGTTCACGATGCTCTACTGACCATGCGTGTAACCCTTTTCATTTCGCTCCTGTTCATTGCCGTGGGCCTTGGTGCGGCTGAAGTCAGCTATCAGCGAGATGTCTGGCCGATCTTCAAGCGCCATTGCATCGGCTGCCACAGCGCGCAGAAGACGAAGGGAAAACTGCGACTGGATGATCCAAAGCTCCTGCGTTCGACCGGAGAAGACCCGTTGTTCGTTCCCGGCAAGCCCGAGGTGAGCATGCTCATCAAGCAGATAATCGGGGACGAACCCGAGATGCCACAGAATGAACCGCCCCTTTCCGCCGCCAAGGTGAACCTGTTACGGGACTGGGTATTGCAAGGCGCAAAGATTGACGCCACGCCAGCGAACAGCGTGCCGGCAGTGGTCATTCCAAAGGCCTATACCAGTGCGCCCGCGGTAACGAGCGTAACCATCAGCACGGATGGCAAACTGGCTGCCGCAGCCTGTCGAAGCGAGGTCGTGTTGTTCAAAGTAGAGGGCAATGATGCTCCTAGGCGTGTGCCGACTGAGTTCGATCTCATCACTCATGTGGAATTGAGCCCCGACGGTAAACTGCTCGCAATTGCCGGCGGTTCACCCCAGCAGTTCGGAGGCGTGATGTTTGTCAATCCAGCGGATGGCAAAACCCTGTCGGTTCGCCGTCTCGGCGGTGACACGTTTTTTCGCGGCAACTTCGCGCCGGACAGCAAGACCATCGCACTCGGTGCCGCCAATGGCGCAGTCTTCCTCATTCCCGTTGATGCCAGCGCGCCGCCCAAGTCCATCGAACTTCACAGCGACTGGGTGATGGATGTGGCCTTCACGGCGGATGGCAAACAACTCGTCAGTGGCGGACGGGACAAGACCATCAAGGTCAGCAGCGTGGCTGGCTTGAAGCTCTTACGTTCAATTGACCAGTCTCCCGAAATGATTACCTCTGTCGCGGCGGATCCGCTGAATGCCATTGCCGCCGGCGATGCCCGGGTTCTGAAAGGGTATGATTTCAAGATTGCCCTCAGTGGCGTCGAAGTCAGCGGTGCGGGTAACGGTTCCCGCCCGGTCAACAAGCTCACGCAATATGTCCGAACGTACGAAGGCCAGTCCGACAAAGTGACTGACCTGGCCCTGAGTGGTGACCGAAAATTGCTGGCGGTCGCAACCCGGTCAGCCGAGATTCGCCTCTATCAAACGACCGACCGCAAACGCAAAACGGCCATCACGAAGGTTCCCGCGCCGGTTTTCAGCATCGCGCTGAACGGCGACGGTTCGCGCCTCATTCTCGGCAGCAAATCAGGTGAAGTTCAAATCTACGACACCGCTTCGAGCAAACTCCTCAAGACGATTGTTCCCGTTCCCGTCCTCGCGAAGAAGTGAATGGTTCTATCGGCCGGCCTGGTGTTTGAAATCAGTTTGTCTGCAACGCGATGCCGGCAACTCAACTCTTATGACCGTTGGCGTACCGACGTGAATGCGTGGGTATCGGTAGCCAGGGCGTTCTATAGATTGAACTCGTCCTGATCTGCATTTTTCCGCGCTTGAACAACATTTTGCGGCACAGGATTGACACGCTCGGTGAAGCCCTTGCTTTTGTCGCATCAACATATTCACGCTTCGTCATTGCGCAAAATGCGACGATGGAGTTCTATAAGCCTCATCCATGGTCGAACTTTTTGGCAAAGCAGACGGAGGCCGCGCTCATTGCGACGGTTTCTCCCGGCGTGATTTCCTGAAGATTGGCGGTCTCGCGGCTGGCGGTCTATCGCTCGGGCAACTGCTCGAAGTCGAGGCTGCGCAACGACTCGGTCGCTCCCACAAAGCGGTGATCAACATCTACCTGCCCGGTGGCCCTTCTCATCTCGATTTCTTCGATCTCAAGCCCGATGCTCCGAAGGAAATTCGCGGCGATTTCCGGCCCATCAAGACCAACGTGCCGGGCATGGAGATTTGCGAGATGTTTCCCCGTCTCGCCAAAATGGCGGACCAGTTCTCCATCATCCGATCGCTGGCGGATTCGGATGGCGCGCACGATTGTTTTCAATGCATGACCGGTCGGCGTCAGAGCGAGAAATTCAACGGTCCGCAAGGCGGTTGGCCCAGTTGGGGTGCGTGGGTGAGCAAGCTTCAGGGATCAGCTTCCGGCGTGCCCGCCAATCTCTCGTTGATGTATCCCACGGGCAACCGCACCTGGGGCGAAGCAGGCAACGGCGGTTTCACCGGCTCGGCTCATTCGCCGATGCAACTGGTGCCGAAAGACCCCACCGCCCGCGTCAAGAGCCTCACGCTGGAAGACATCAGCCTTGATCGTTTAAACGACCGCGAGCGGTTGCGTGGCGCCATTGATCAGTTCCGTCGCAACGCCGATGTTACGGGTCAGATGGAGGGCCTGGACGAATACAATGCCCAAGCGCTTGGTATTCTTTCACAAAGCGGCTTGATGAATGCGTTGGATATTTCGAAGGAGGACCCGCGCATCGCTGAGCGTTATGGCGTCAATGACCCACGCTATCAACGCGACGGCGCGCCGAAGATGGTCCGAAACTTCCTCGTGGCCCGTCGCCTCGTGGAAGCCGGCGCGCGCGTTGTCTCGCTCAATTACAGCCGTTGGGACTGGCACGGCGGTGACGGCATGAACTTCCCGCGTTCGCGTCAGGAAATGCCTCTCCTCGATCAGGGCCTTTCAGCGTTGCTCACGGATCTGAAGGAACGCGGCCTGAACAAAGATGTCGCGGTGGTAATGTGGGGCGAATTCGGCCGCACTCCCCGGCTGAATCAGAACAACAGTCGCGACCATTGGCCGCGTGCCAACTTTGCTTTTCTGGCTGGTGGCGGAATGAACCACGGACAGATTATCGGTGCCACTGACAAGCTCGGCTACGAACCGGCGAATCGTCCCGTAAAATTTCAGGAAGTGTTCGCCACCCTCTACACCTGCCTTGGTATCAATACCGCCACCGCCACCGTCAAGGACAGGCAGGGCCGCCCACAGTACCTGGTGGACAGCGATATCAAGCCCCTCCGCGAACTGGTCGGTTGATTGATTGCCACCGTCACGGGACAGCGAGAATCGACCGAGGAAGTCTCACGTTTGAAATTCTACCGCTGATGTCCACTCATTGCCGCTGGCAAGCCACTTGTACCCACTATCCTGGCCAAGGTTACAAACCATAGCGCGCGTCCCGGCACCAATCGTGACGTAAGAGGCAATCCCTTCGCATCGCGCTTGCCGATCCCGGGTGAGTTTAATTCCGTTGCCGTTTCAGGGGCTTTCGTTACGATTCAGCCTCAAAGAGACCCCGTTAGGAGCCGGATGTGGGCAGTCTTTGGAGAATGCTCTCCCTGTTCTCTGGTTGGAGTTCGGGCATGAACAAGAAAGAACTCAGCGAGCGCGATATCTGCACCAAGTTCATCACGCCGTCCGTTGTGGAGGCCGGATGGGACGTGCTGACGCAGATTCGCGAGGAGGTCTATTTCACCAAAGGGCAGGTGATTGTTCGGGGCAAGGTGCATACGCGCGGCAAGGCCAAGTTTGCCGACTACGTTCTCTACCACAAGACCGGCATCCCGTTGGCGATTTTCGAGAAAGTCGAATCGTTGATGAAACAAGTGGACCACTTGGAATTTCAACTCACCCAATCCCGAGCCACGGCCGAAAAGCTCATGGAAGCCATCGTCGCCCAACTCACCAAGCAAAACTGATTCATGTCTCTCTACAAATACTGCAACAGCAACGGGAAGCTCATCGTTCAAAACCTTCAGATAAAGGTTTGCCCCCCTAATAAATTGAACGACCCATGCGAGATGAGGCCAGTTGTCAAAACCTCTGACCACAACGAGGCGGCCAAACAAACTGCGAAACGAGCGGTTGTCCATCCGTCATTCTACAATCACCACAGGCACGAGTTTCCAAAGTATAAAAACTTCTCGAAGTTTCAGAAATTCGCTCGTGCGAACATGGGAATTATGATTCGAGCACTGGAGGAAAATACGGAGAGACTTGAACACCAGCTTCGGGATGACATCCCGGAAATACTGAGCGAGCAGTTCGGTATAATCAGTTTCTCGAAAGAACTTTTCAGCAATCTCATGTGGGCACATTACGGCGACTCGCACAAAGGGCTAGTCGTCGAATTCGACGAAAAAAACGAACTCTTTTCTGGCCCCGGATTCTTGGAATGCGAATACGTAGATGAACCCGCTGTTTATGACCCGATTCATCGGGAAAGCCGTGAGCAAGTCGTCGCATTCTCACGACGAAAGCACAGTGATTGGAGCTACGAAAAGGAGAGCCGCCTGATTGTTCCGCTGGAGGTCTGCCGGAAGCAAACCGTGGGTGGCGGAATTCTTCAACTGCTTCCTCTTGAATCGGAAATCATTGTTTCCGTGACGTTTGGCCTTCGGGCATCAGAGTCACTTCAAGCCGACGTTAAGAAAGCTTTGGAGAAGCCAAACCTTCAGCATGTGAAACTTTGGAGAATCACCGAGAACGGTCAGCCCGGAAACTACCTGCGAGAGCCCTTGGGCTAGAACAGGTC
>CALBIE010000501.1 GCA_937893495.1 uncultured Verrucomicrobiales bacterium
GGGCTCGGCGGCTCCGCTTTTCTCCAAATCGTTCACAAGACGAAGAGCGGCACGCCACCGCCCTGCGATCTCGCGCAGGCGCAACTCCTGCACACGACGCTGTTGGGACTCATTCACGCCGGGGGAATCAAGTCCGCCCACGATTGCAGCGAAGGTGGCCTTGCGGTCGCTCTGGCGGAATCGTGCATCAGCAACAATCCAACCCGCGAAACCCCCGCCTTGATCGGCGCAACCATTGATCTGACGGCCTGGATACCGGTGGAAACCGAAGACATGGACGATGCCCATCACGAGGTGGATGAGCAGGACGAGGAGTCGGAAGATGGATTTCAAGCACGACTGGACGGACTGCTTTTCGGCGAAGCGCACAGCCGCATTGTGGTTTCGACTACCGCTGCCGACGCAACGAAAGTCATCGAGCGAGCCCGACTCATGGGAGTGCCGGCGCACCACATCGGCACCGTTGGTGGCGGCGACCTGACGATCAAAACCGGCGCCAGCGAATCCCGCTGGGCGGTTGCCGAGTTGCACGACTATTGGTGGAATTCGATCGCTCGAACCATGGCCTGAGCGGCAGTCGCGCTCCATGTGATTCCGCTTCCGATATTGTTCAACCCGACTACCAGGGATTCCGCCGCGATTTCGATCACGGTGGTCGCCATCTGGTTTGCGGCTTGAAATCGTAATTGGTTCGGACAGACTCTTTTCGATGCACCGAACACCCGCCAACCTTTACCCTGATGGTACAGCCTTGCGCGGGACATCGTAAAAACAGAATTCCCATATGAGCAAGCCAGCCACAAATGTAGCTCGAACCTTCGTCTGGATCGCCGTCGCTGCCCTGATAATCGTCCATCAGGATTTCTGGTTCTGGGACACCTACGAACCCCTCGTCTTCGGGTTCATGCCGATCGGTCTGGCCTATCATGTCCTCATATCCATTCTGGCCGCAGTCGTGTGGTTTCTTGCCACCAAATATTGTTTTCCCATCGACGTGGGCGAGTTGGAAACCGAAAACACCTCCAGCCAGAAGCAGGATCGGGCGAAATGAATTTTTCGATACTGGCGACCTGAAATTCCCATTCACGACAGGCTTTTCTCATGACCACGACAATCTTCATCATCTGCTGCTACCTCGTTCTGCTGCTGGCACTCGGATTGGCCAGCAACCGATTTTTCAAGGGCACAGCGGCCGACTATTTTGTCGCCTCCCGAGGAATCGGTTCCTTTCTCCTGCTCATGTCGTTGTTCGGGACGACCATGACCGCGTTTGCATTGCTGGGTTCCACGGGCGCTTCATACGCCGACGGTATCGGTGTTTACGGAAAACTGGCCTCCGCCTCGGGCATCGTACACTCCCTGTGTTTTTTCATTATCGGCATCAAACTGTGGACACTTGGCGCCCGGCACGGCTATATGACGCAGATTCAGTTTTTCCGTGACCGTTTCGAGTCGGACAAACTCGGTCTGTTGCTGTTTCCGATCATTGTTGGCTTGGTCATTCCGTACCTCTTGATCGGAATTCTTGGTGCTGGAACCACGTTTGCCAGTGTTACCGAAGGTAAAGTCCCATTCTGGTTGGGATCGGGAATCATTTGCGTCGTGGTTCTGACGTATGTCTTTTTTGGCGGCGTTCGCGGAACAACCTGGGCGAATTGCTTCCAAACCATTGTCTTCATCCTCCTTGGCGTGGTCACCTTTGCGGTTATTTCGTCCAAGCTGGGCGGCTTCAGCGCAGCCACACAGGCCGTGATCGATAAGAATCCTACAAAACTTCAAAGGAGTGTTCATCCAAACGACCAAGCCAAGTACGAAACGGCACGGGCAGATTACGAAACGAAAAAGGCCGCTGGTGCAACGGAGATGTCAGCGCCCAAAGCACCAAAGGATCTCTCCCAATTGGTCTTTTTCACCTACATGCTCATTCCGCTGAGCGTGGGGATGTTCCCGCATATTTTTCAACACTGGCTTACCGCCAAAAGCGCGCAATCCTTCAAATTGCCGGTTATCGCACATCCGCTTCTGATCATGATCGTCTGGGTGCCGTGCGTGCTCATCGGCGTGTGGGCAACATCCGCGGTATATAATGGTGTTCCAGTAATCGGGCCGGGGACTCATCCCAACGCGGTGTTGGCAGTCATGGTGGACAAAATGACCAATCCCGTCCTGGGCGGTTTCCTGACTGCCGGCATTCTCGCAGCCATCATGTCGAGCCTTGATTCACAGTTTCTTTGTCTGGGTAGTATCTTCACCAACGACATCTACCTGCACTACCTCGGCAAAAAAGAGATCAGTGAGAAAAAAAAAGTGCTGGTCAGCCGGATATTTGTGGTGGCGGTCGTCCTGGTGACTTACCTCATCGCAGTCTATCTCCAGAACAGTCGTGGCATATTTACTTTGGGGATTTGGTGCTTCTCTGGCTTCTCTGCGTTGGTCCCGCTTGTCATCGCTGCGCTGTATTGGAAAAGAACGACCAAAACCGCCGCGTACGCCTCGGTGCTGGCGGCGGCGGTTTCCTGGATATGGCTGTTTAAAAATTCAGGCTTTGGAGCTGATCGAGGATACCTGTTCCTGAGTATGATGCCGGTCGCTACGATGGTCGCCACTTCCGCCGTCACGCTGATAGTAGTTTCAATGATCACGCGCCCTCTGAGTAAAGAGACGCTGGAAAAATTTTTCCCGACCAAATCTTCTTGAATCACAAAAAAAGCCCGCTCAATTTGAGCGGGCTCTGAATTCGTAACTGGGGAAGCTCAGTCCTTGGCTTCGTCGGCGGCTACTTCTGCTTCGACCCATTCAAGAATGGCCATTTGAGCGGCGTCGCCCCGGCGTTGGCCAAGTTTCATTATGCGGGTGTAGCCACCCGGACGATCCTTGAAACCCGGTGCCAAATCATCGAAAAGAATGCGCACGACATCTTCCTCCAGCCGCCACTTATCGCGGAGTTCCTTACCTTTCTGCGTTGGCTTTCCTTGAAAAAACGACCGCGACTGGTGACGCAGCCGGGAGGCGGCCAATCGTCGGGCATGAAGGGTTCCCTTTTTGCCAAGCGTGATCATTTTCTCGGCGACCGGTTTAGCAGCCTTCGCCTTGGCGAGGGTGGTGGTAATCCGTTTCTTCTGGATAAGGCTGCAGACCATGTTGGCCAGCATTGCATTGCGATGCTGCCCTTTGCGGCCAAGTTTTGCGGTTCTATTCTGGTGACGCATAAGCCTGTCGTTTGTTAAGCGCCGAAAATCTTTTCTTCTTTCGGCGGTTCCAGCAGCGAAGGATCAATGGACATTCCCAGTCCCAATCCAAGCTGCGTGAGTTTGTCTTTAATTTCGTTGAGCGATTTCTTGCCGAAATTGCGATACTTGAGCATGTCGCCTTCGGACTTCATCGCCAATTGTCCAACTGTCGTGATATTTGCGTTATTAAGGCAGTTCGCAGCCCGAACGCTAAGCTCTATCTCATTCACACTCATGTTGAGAAGCTTCTTCATCTGGAGCTTCTCCTCGTCGTGCTTATCGACGACTTCCTCGAACTGAATCGCGTTTTCGTCGTAATTGACAAAGACGTCCAAATGATGACGGAGCACAGCCGAAGCTTGCGTCAACGCATCGTCAGGCGAAAGGCGCCCATCGGTCCAAAGCTCGATAATCAGGCGGTCGTAATCGGTACGCTGTCCGACGCGTGCGTCTTCCACTGCGTAACGAACTCGTTTAACGGGCGAAAAAATGGAATCTATTGGAATAACGCCAATCGGCTGATCTTCCTTCTTGTTTTGATCGCCGGGGCAGAATCCGCGCCCGATTTTGACTTCCATTTCCATGCTGAACTTCTTTTTCTTGTCCAACGTGCAAATGAGCTGATCCGGATTCACGAGCTCGACATTCTGATTGAGCTCGATGTCAGCGGCGGTCACAGCGCCTTCCTTGTTCACATTCAAAACCAACTGCTGCGGCTCATGTGTTTCGCATTTGAAAATGACCTTCTTGAGGTTCAACACGATATCGGTGGCGTCTTCGACGACCCCATCAATGGTGGCAAACTCGTGCATGGCACCATCAATTTTCACCGATGTGATCGAAGCGCCCTCAAGTGAACTCAAAAGCACTCGGCGCAACGAGTTGCCGATCGTGTGGCCGTAACCGGTTTCAAACGGTTCAGCGACAAATTTTCCATAAGTATCCGTCGAGACTGACTCATCTTTGGTCAGCCGCTTCGGCATTTCGAATCGACCTAATCTTACTGGCATATCTTATCTTTCGTTGAGCAATTTTAAACTGACCAACCGGCTGTTATTCCCGCACACCGATGGCCCATATAATTGCAATTTCACTTGTGAGCGCTCCCGACCGGGAAGCGCTGGTTTAGCGGGAATAAAATTCGACAACCGTCTGGACATTTCCAACCGGTTGAAGTTCGTCCATAGTAGGGACGCGAAGCAGAACCCCCTTGAAGCTGTCCTTCTGAAATTGCAACCAATCCGGCACTGCCCGACTGGTGGAGAGTTCCAGGTTTCGTGTTGCCAACTGGCGGGAGCCACTGGTGTCCTTCACCTCGATGACATCGTTCACTTTCACCGCATACGAAGCGACCGTGACTTTGACGCCGTTGACGAGAATATGGCCATGCCCTACCGCCTGTCGGGCCGATGAACGAGTCGTCCCAAGCCCAAGGCCATAAACGACACTATCAAGTCTAGTCTCGAGAATTTGCAGCATGATTTCGCCAGTCACACCACGACGATGAATCGCCTTGGCATAAATGCCGCGAAATTGCTTCTCCATCAGTCCGTAATAGAAGCGAATCTTCTGCTTCTCCATCAAAGCCGCGCCATATTCGGTCGTTTTGCGACGACTTCTTCTGGGACCATGCTGCCCGGGACCATAAGCGCGGCGTTCGAAATACTTCGACGCGCCAAATAAAGGCGTGCCAAAACGCCGGCTTAAACGAACTGTGGGACCTGTGTAACGTGCCATTATTAAAATCCTTTCAATCTTTAGACGCGGCGCTTTTTCCGCGGACGACAACCGTTGTGAGGAACGGGGGTGACATCCTTGATGGACGTGATTTCCAACCCAATTGCCTGCAAGGCGCGAATGGCCGATTCTCGTCCGGATCCGGGTCCTTTGACGCGAACTTCCACTTCCCTCATGCCATGAGACATGGCTTGCCGAGCTGCATCCTGAGCCACTTGCTGTGCTGCGAATCCGGTACTTTTTCTTGAACCACGAAATCCGGCTTTCCCGGCGCTGGACCAACCGACTACTTGCCCCCGCATATCGGCAATGGTGATCAGAGTGTTATTAAACGTAGCCAAAATATTGGCAATTCCAGAGGTAATGTTCTTCGAACCTTTGGCCTTGATAATCTTCTTCGGCCCGGAATCCGTACCCAACAACTCGGCAGCGGTAGGTGCAGCCGCTCCTGGCGTTACTACCCCAGGCCCAGGCACAGGCGCTGCCGCAGCCGGAGGTGTCGCTCCATCGGTTGCCGGAGCAGCCGATTTGGCCTTTTCGTCCTTCGGTGCCTTCGTGGCAACTTTCTTTTTCTTTGCTTCAGCCATAACTTAAAATTGATTAATGGATTCCAGTTTTCGCGCCCGGGTTACGTTTTGCACCGACGGTCTTCTTTGGCCCCTTACGGGTGCGAGCATTGGTCGAGGTCCGCTGCCCCCGTACCGGCAGGCTTCGAATGTGCCGAATACCACGATACGACTTGATGCTTTGAAGACGCTTGAGGTTCATCGTCAGCTCACGCCGAAGATCACCTTCAATCATATAACCGCCTTCCTGAAGCACATGGACAATCTTTGCCATTTGCGTTTCATCCAAATCCTTTGCGCGGACGGAAGGGCTAATCTCCGCTTTTTCAAGAATCTGGCTGGAGAGCACCGGCCCGACGCCATATATATAGCGCAAAGCAATGTCGATGCGCTTGTTGCTCGGAATATCTACACCAAGTATGCGTGCCATAAATTGTCCTTAACCTTGCCGTTGCTTGTGCCGTGGATTAGTACAAATGATTCTTACAACGCCTTTGCGTCGAATCACTTTGCAGTGTTCACACAGCCTCTTAACTGATGGGCGAACTTTCATTTTTTTCTTCTTCTATTACAATTTTGCCTCGCGACAAATCGTAAGGCTTTACTTTTAAATTCAATTTACTTCCGGGTGCCGGAACTTCCGCGCGCACCGCATCATCCCGGACCAGAAATCCGGTCATTTCATGTCCATTCGCCAGGCGCACCCGACAAACGCGTCCGTTCCGCACCGCGACTACTGTGCCTTCAACGAAGATGACATCTTCTCTGCACACGTCAGTATTTCCGGCTCATTCTTCGTAATCAGGATGGTGTGTTCAAAATGGGCAGAATACAACCGATCCGCTGCCACCACTGTCCATCCATCTTTGAGCACTTTTACTTCCGCCGTTCCGGCATTGACCATCGGCTCAATTGCCACTGTCATTCCGGCTTTCAGCTTGGGCGACGATTTGCCCCGTTCCACAAAATTTGGAATCTGGGGATCCTCGTGAACTGTGCGACCTACACCGTGCCCCACAAACTCACGAACAATGCTGAACCCGTTGGACTCAACATAGTCCTGGATAGCCCGGGAAATATCGGCCACACGGTTTCCCGGCACGGCGCGGAATATACCTTCATACAGGGCCTTTTCAGTCACATCAATCAATTTCTGCGGCAAAATGTCGCATCCACCGACTGCCACCGTTACCGCGTTATCGCCGATATAGCCCTGATGCCGAACTCCAACATCCAGACTGACAATGTCGCCAAACTGCAGGCGGCGGTCGCCGGCCAATCCATGTACGACTTCTTCGTTCACAGAGATACAAATATTACATGGGTAACTCTTGTAACCTAAAAACGCGCTTTGTGCCCCATAGGCCCTGATTCGATCCGCCGCAAACTCATCGATCTCACGTGTGGTCATGCCCGGCCGCACCACCGCGGCTACCTCAAGCAGCACCGTGTTTGCAACCGCCCCGGCCATCCGCATCAGGTCGATCTCTTTATCTGTTTTGATTTTTATCATTGCGGACGAGTTTTTCGATTACGCCTTTGCATAAACGAGTCGTCGGACGAATCGGATTCTAACGATTCAATGAACAAACAGACCGGGACAATTGCCCGATCCAATATCTTTTCCGGACCCAATTCAGTCCGAAAGAAAATTCGTAATTAGAAACGGCCTCTCAGCCGTGGGCCTTTACGACCCTTTTTACTCTGCAAAAAACCATCATAGTGCCGCATCAACAAGTGCGACTCCATCTGTCTCATCGTATCCAGTACCACACCTACGGCGATCAGCAGACTGGTCCCACCGAAGAACTGGGCGACATAGTAGTTAATACTGAACGCACGCGACATGAGCATTGGGATAATTGCAATGATGGTCAGGAAGACGGCCCCGGCCAGCGTAATGCGACTCATGGCGTGATGTAAAAAATCACAGGTCGCTTGCCCGGGACGAACGCCTGGAATGTAACCACCGTATTTCTTCAAAT
>CALBIE010000502.1 GCA_937893495.1 uncultured Verrucomicrobiales bacterium
CAATATTCTCCGGAAGTGGATGCGTTTCTGGATTACCGTGACGGTCTGAAGGCTTACGTCCGGGATCCGGTATTGCGCCGCGGTGTGATCGCCGAGTTCGCTGCGAATGTTCGGGAAATGATTGTGGCGTCCCATGGTGCCGGCGTGCCGCTCCTCTTGGTATCGCCCCCGGCCAACCTTCGGAATACGGCTCCGTTCAAATCACAGCATCGCGATCCATTCGGCGGGGCAGACGCTATGCGATTCGGAGGGATTCTTGAAGAAGCTTCGAAGCAGGCTCGTGGGGATCCTATGCGTAATGTTTCCCTGTTGAAGGAGGCGGTGGCGATCGACCCTCAATATGCGGCGACCTACTACGATCTCGGAAAATGTTATGAGACGCTCGGAATGCCCGCACTTGCCAAAACCGCGTTCAACCGGGCGTTGGATCTGGATGTCTGCCCGCTGCGGATTCTCGAGCCCATGCGAAAGGCACTACGAACGATCGCGGCGGAGACTTCGACACCGCTCATTGACGCGCACGCCCTTTTGGAAAGCCGAAGCCAATGGGGAATCCTGGGCAGTGATTGGTTGGTGGATCATGTGCACCCCTCGCTACAGGGGCATCAGTTGATCGCGACGGAGTTGTTGAACGCGATGGTGCGTTTGGGCTGGGTCAGGGGTGTTTCGGGCTGGGAAACTCAGAGGGACACTTTTTTCCAGAAGCAACTTGCGTCCCTGGATCCACTCTATTTCGTTCACGGTCAGCAGCGCTTAAGGAATCTTCAGTTTTGGACCGAGGGCAGGGCGGATGGACCTCCCATCGAAGAGCGGGAAACTCGATGGTCGCGCGCCGCCGCATTTCGAGACGGCACGAATGTTTCTGGCCGTTCCGACCGGACAGAATCTTTCTCCGAGCACGACCGCGCGCGGTAGGGGAGCAAACGGAACCTACAACACTTGAGCTTCGCCGGGCATCGCAATGGGATATTGTCCGCTCTGATTGGGCCGGACGGGCGCGGGCGAAGCCATCGAGAGAATTTGTTCCAATCCAGGCGCCAATTCGACATTTGAAGCCAGCGCTTCGTCCCAGGTGATTCTCTTGCCGGATTCGCAAGCCATGCGTCCCATGATTGCGGTAAAACAACTCTTGGCGCAGCGTTCGGTTTCGTTGTGTGGCTTGTTGTTCCGAATGGCATCAAACAACAAATCGTGTTCCGTCTGATACGCGTCACAAGGTGGGCCTGAATATGTCCAGATCTGATTCTCCGGAGTTTGCACGTGGCCTTTGAAAAGGCGTGGTTTGGGCTGTCCCTCCCCGAGCACAGCGGAACCCGATGCGCCTTGAATCACATCGCCGAAGAAGTCGTAACATTGATTCATGTGCCGACCTTGCGCAGACATTCGGGTTCCGTCGGCGAAGGTGAATTCTGCGTCGTAATGATCATACAATTGATCCGCCTCGGTCCGAACCTGACGTCCGCCTCGACCCTGCACGGAAACCGGCCAGCTGTCTTTGACCCAGCAACAGACATCCACATTGTGAATCAACCAGTCCACCATAAAACTTCCGTTCAGCCATGTGAAACAACTGTAGTTCGCAATCTGATACGCGAGCTCCGTCATGTCGGGAGTGCGTGCCTTCACACCCACCGGTCCGTGCATTCGATATGCCCACGAAGTAATGACGTCGCCGATGTGCCCGTCGTGAATCAGCCGAATCGCTTCCTCGAGCGGTCGGTAATGTCGACTCATCAATCCCCCCGCCACTTTCAGGTTTTTTTCTTTCGCCAATTCTCCAGTTTTGAGGACACGCCGAATTCCGGGAGCATCGACCGCAAACGATTTTTCCATAAACACATTCACCCCTCGTTCGACTGCGTATGCAAAGTGGATCGGCCGAAACGCAGGAGGCGTCGCTAGAATCACAAGACCGCCCCGGCCAACACTATCGATGGCATGTCGGAAACCGTCGAAACCTAGAAACTGGCGTTCTGAAGGAACGGCTATCTGATTCGGGAAACGGGGAGAAAGCGATCCGAGGCTCGTGTTTAGCCGTTGCTCGAACACGTCAGCCATCGCATAGAGCTGAGTCGGGCCCGCCGTGCTGAGAGCCTGGGCCGCCGCACCCGAGCCACGGCCACCGCACCCTACCAAAGCAATTTTGATCGTGTTATCTTCGGCGCAATAACCGGGGCGCGGAGTCGCCAGACTTGATAGAAGAGCCGCACCCGCAACGGCTTTTCCGGAATTTCGGAGAAAGGTGCGGCGTGTGGAGAGAGAGTAACGGGAATTCTGTTGAATGCTCATGGCTGGATCCTTATTTACCGGGAAGCCTCTAACCACTACACCCAACCCGCCTTGATTCAGATCAACAACCGCAGCGCCCGTTCGATCTGGGTGCGGTTGAGGCTTCGGCCTTGCGATGCTGGATGGTTTGCGGGAATTTCACTTTCCGGAGGGAAGATTGGCCCGAATTTTGTGCCTTAAATCCCGGATTCCTCGTTTGCCTTGAAAAGATGGGGTGACCAACGGGATTCGAACCCGCAACAACCAGAACCACAATCTGGGACTCTACCATTGAGCTATGGCCACCACTCAGTCGGTGAAAAAATAGTGGGCCAACGCGAAACCGTCAAGCCTCTCCCGCAGGAGTTTCTCAGGCACGTTTTCGGCGGGTTTGTTCCCGGTTGGCAAGTTCCATGACCGTCTGAAAGTCTTCTGTTGCTTTGAGTTGCTCCAGAATGCCCGTTGGCAGGGCTCCAATCGTATCCTTGGCACCGGAGGCAACGGCTTGGATAGCGGAGAGAAATCGCGGGGCGCGGCGTGTCCTGAGTTCGATAATTTGGTTCAAATCCTCGATTACGACATCCTGCAGTTGCTCGGTTAATATGCGGCGAAGGATCTGTAGGGCGCGTATTGCTTTGTAATGGATCGAGGGGTCGGCTTCGCAATCCAAATCATCCAGATCGGCAAGCATCTTCGCCATGGGGCGCGTTACTCGCGGGTCACCCAGTTTCATGAGGGATTCGGCGGCGTCGAGGGTGACGAGGTCGGAGACTGAGTCGAGATCCGCCCTGAGAACCTCCCGGGCCCGGACGTCACCGGTCGCAATCAGGGCGTGCGCGGCAGTCCGTCGCACGGCTTGATTGCGGTCTCTCAAGGCAGCATGCAATGGGTCGGTGGGACCGGCCCCGATCGTCACCAGATCGCGGATGGCTGCCGTACGTGTTTCGGTGTCCGGAGCCTCCAGACCCTGGGCCAGGACTTGTACGTCGCGGGCGTCGGTTGAGGGAAAGTTTGTTTGGGAAGCCTTGATCAATCCGCGTTTCGGTTCCTTTTGAGCCGATATGACATTCCCCGGTGAGATCGGGCGTGGGGCGCTGATGCGGGGTTCAGGCTTTTTATCAGGGGCGTCTCCATTGCTTTGGGATGTAGCAACAAACCTGGGACCCGGGCCCTCCGGAGTTTCGGGAGCGGCCAGTTCCGGGTCGATTTTCCAAAGCACCTCCGCCAGCGGACCGATCGCGGAATGCCCCACCTGGACCAGCACGGAAGCGGCCGATTGGCGTATCTGCTTATCCCGGCTTTTGAGCGCGTCCACCAGCGGGCCAACCAAGCCGGTGGCCAATTGAACCAGAGCGGTGGGAACGGCTCCATCAGATGCGGCGTTGGCCAGTGCGGAGATCAGGGGAAGCACTGCCCGTGGATCGCCCACTTCACCGAGTGCGATGGCGGCATTCGTGCGGACCTGGTCGTCGGGGTCGCGGAGGGCTTCGATGAGGTGCGTGACTGCATCGGAGTTGCCGATATGCCCGAGAACCACGGCTGCAGCCCGTCGTTTGCGAGGGTCCTGGTTATTGATGGCAACCAGAAAAGCGGAAAGAGCGCCTTTGGCGGCGTCTGACTTCGACCAATCCGGATCGATTCGTGAAAGGGCTTCCGTTGCGGATTCCCAGGCATCGCTGTTGCCCAGGGCAGCGATGAGGCGGGGGACGGCGGGTTTGCCAATGCGAATCAGGGCGGCGGCGGCGGTGGAATTGGTGCCGGGCGTTGTGTCCCTGAGCGCGGAGATCAGCGGGTCGAGGGCTTTGGTGCCGAGTTGGGCAAGTCCAAAGGCGGCGGCTTCCTTGGCGGGAACATGGCCGTAGCGGAGCGCGGAGGTCAATTGCTCAATCGCGCTGCCGGAGCCGATCCGGCCCAGAACAGCAGCAGCCAGTTCGCGCACGGGAAGTTCGGAGTCGTTCAGGGCCATGCCGAGTACCGGTACGGCAGGTTCACCAATCTGCGCCAGGGCACGGGCCGTGGCTTTTCGGACGTCGGGGTTTCTGTTACGCAGTTGGGTGGCGAGTCCAGGGACGACCGGTGCTCCCATCTGAACGAGCGCATGTTCGGCGGCTCTGCGGACGGAGGGATGGCTGTCGGCGAGGGCTTCGACCAGGTGCTCGGCGTATCGCGGGTCGTTGAGTTCACCCAGCTTCATGGCCGCGGTCTCGCGGGATTTCCAGTCGTCGGCCTTAATCTGCTTCAGTGTCCACCAGAGCATCGAAGATTTCCTTTTCTTAGACTCAACACGCACCCTGATTGAACCAGCCTTGGCTTCCGCAGGCAACCTTTGACTTTCGGGCGACCGCTTCGTGGATGCATGACAGAATTCTTCGTCGATGGGGAACGAAGATTACGACCGTTCTTCCATCGGATGGAGAAGACTGCCTGGGAGCACCGCAATTCGAGCAAGCATGTTTGGAGGCAGGCCGAACCGCACTGCCAATCGTTTAAGGAATTGGG
>CALBIE010000503.1 GCA_937893495.1 uncultured Verrucomicrobiales bacterium
GGTGTTGCAGAATTGAAGAAACTGCATCGGGAACTGGCCCACGGCAATGAGCTGGGTCTGGTGGTGACGGAGAACGGCTCCGTGCCACCGGAACAACATCTCTTTATCCGGGGCAACGTCCATGCGAAGGGTCCGGAAGTTAGCCCCGCGTTCCTCTCCATAGTGTCGCCTCCCGAACCAAAGATTGGCGACGGGGCGGGACCGCTTTCAACGGGACGACGCACGGCGCTGGCGCGATGGATCGCCAGCAAGGAGAACCCGTTGACGGCGCGGGTGTTTATGAATCGTCTTTGGCAGCATCATTTCGGGCGTGGAATTGTCCGGTCGAGCGAGAACTTCGGTCGTCTTGGTGAACAGCCGACGCATCCTGAATTACTCAACTGGTTGGCGGCCGAATTCATGGCGGGCGATTGGAAAATCAAGCGGATGCATAAACTGATCATGCTGTCGCGCAGCTACCAGATGAGTTCTGCCGGAAATGCGGCGGGGCTGTCAAAGGATCCTGCCAACGAGTTATTCTGGCGCTTCAATTTGCGGCGATTGACGGCCGAAGAAGTGCGGGATTCGGCGATCAATCTGACCGGCAAGCTGAATCTCAAGATTGGCGGGAAATACATCTACACGGATGTTCCTCAGGAAGTGCTGGCGACGGCGTCACGACCCGGGGCCGCATGGGGGCAATCTTCGCCGGACGATCGAAATCGACGCAGTGTGTACGTTTACATCAAGCGTTCGCTCCACGAACCTATCCTGAAGGCCTTCGACATGGCCGACACGGACGGACATTGCTCGGTGCGGTTTTCCAGTGTGCTTCCGACCCAGTCGCTGACCATGTTGAACAGCAAATTTTTCAATGACATTGCGACCGACTTTGCCGGTCGATTGCGGCGGGAGGCCGGTGTGTCAGTGAAGGATCAAGTGGAACTCGCGTTGAGCCTCGCCCTGAGTCGGCAACCGAACGGCAAGGAAGTGGAGGAAGGGCTTCGGTTTGTCCGGGGAATCGGAAACGAAACGGACGCGGATCCGTTGCAGCGATTCTGTCTGTTGGTGATGAATTTGAACGAATACATGTTTGTCGATTAGAAAAAGTCTGCCGTATGAACACTGAAAAGCCAATCAACACATTTTGTGGTCGCACCCGCCGTGAGTTTCTCCATCAGGTCGGAGGCGGATTCACGTCGTTGGCACTGACGGGTCTGCTGGCCAAAGACCGTTTCTTTGGCGGACAGGCGATGGCGGCCGATGGAAAAACGACCTGGAATAATCCGCTTGCCCCGCGGCAATCACAATTCGCGCCCAAGGCGAAGACTGTCATTTATCTGTTCATGTACGGCGGGCCCAGCCACATGGATACCTTCGAGTACAAACCGAAAATGTATGCGCTTGATGGCAAGACAATCGATGTGAAGACATTCGGGCGGGGCGGTCACAAGAATCAGGGCCGAGTGGTCGGGCCGAAATGGGGTTTCAAACAATACGGTCAGTCCGGCAAATGGGTCAGTGACCTGTTTCCCGAAGTCGCCACGTGCGTGGATGATATTTCGTTCCTGCACTCGATGACCGCCGACTCGCCGATCCACGGTTCGGCGCTGCTCATGATGAATAGCGGCAGCATCATCAGCGGAAAACCTTCGCTGGGATCCTGGTTGAACTACGGCCTGGGCACGGAGAATGAAAATCTTCCCGGCTATGTCGTGATGCTCTCCCAGAAGGGCGGCCCGATCAGTGGCGCGAAGAACTGGACGAGCGGCTACATGCCGGCCACCTATGCCGGCACGGTGCTCCGCTCGAAGGGAGCGCCAATTCTCGATTTGAAACACGCTTACGGAATGTCGCGTACCGAGCAACGGCGGATACTGGACACGATGGATCAGTATAATCAGACGCATCTGGGGGCACGCATCGGTAACTCGGATTTATCCGCGCGCATCGCCGCCTATGAACTGGCATTTCAGATGCAGACTTCCGCGCCGGAAGCCGTTGATGTGGACAGTGAACCTGAGCACATCAAGCAACTTTACGGTTACGACAACGAGCGGACGAACGACTTTGCCAGGAAATGCATCATGGCCCGGCGATTGGCGGAACGCGGCGTGCGTTACATCCAGGTTTATTCCGGCGGGGCGCACAATGACGACAACTGGGATGCCCACGGTGATTTGGAAAAGAATCATAACTTTCACGCCGGGAATACGGACAAGCCGATCGCCGCGCTCCTGAAAGATCTCAAGCAGCGTGGCATGCTCGACGAGACACTGGTGATTTGGGGCGGTGAATTCGGTCGGCAACCGACGGCGGAATATGCGAAGGGCACAGGTCGCGATCACAATGCCTACGGCTTTACAATGTGGATGGCCGGTGGCGGCATCAAGGGCGGAGTCAGTTACGGGAAAACGGACGAGATTGGCAGCGCGGCCGTCGAAAATCGACTGCACGTCCGCAACCTGCACGCCACCGTTCTTCAACAGATGGGATTTGACCCGAACAAACTTTCCTACTTCTACGCCGGGCTCGACCAGAAGCTGGTTGGGGTGGAAGGCGCCGATCCGATCAGGGAGATTATCGCTTGACGTCCTGACTTTTCGCGTAGAGCGCCAGCAATCCGAATCCGATGACAAACCCGGCAGGAAGACCAATGATCGGTCCCAGCGTGTTTCGCAGGCCCATCATTGGAAACAGATACATTCCGGCGATGGCCAGCGTGACGCCAAGTAATACCGGAAAAATGTGGGTCCATTTGGGAAGGTCTTCGAGTTTCATGGCGCGAACAGGTGAAGAACACGATCAGTCTGCCATATTTCTCAGGCGTTGCAATGCCGCAGTTTCATGCGCCAGTCGGCTTTTCAATTCATCGGCCGGGAGATCGCTTTTGCAGACGGCCATTCCCAGGGCGTGCTTTGGAAATGCCTTTTCAAAAAGGTGGCGTGCCCGTTCGTGGTGAAAGTCCGATGTCACGACGATGATTCGGGAGAAACCATGTTGTTCAATTACGGGTTTGGCCAATTCCGCGTCTTCGATGGTATTGCCGCTGTGAATACCCGGAAGAATCGCTGATTCGGGGATACCCAGTTCGATCATTCGCTGCGTCACCAGCCTCTCATGGGGCAGGGCGCTTGTATTGAAGTGGGCGCCGAATCCGCCGGTCGGGAGAATGAGGTAACCGGGATGCCGCGTCCATTCCTGGAACGCCTGTTCACATCGTTCCAGGCTGATGCTGAGGAGATTTCCGTCCGCATCGTTTTGCCCGCCGAGAATGATGATGACGCCGGATGAGCTTTTCATGGCTCAGCCAATGGTGGCGTCAATTTTTTGTCAACCATTGGCGGTCGCTCGGTTTCGTCCGCGGCGTTTGCGCGGGGCGGCGGGCAGGTGTTGAGAGGGAAATGCGCCGCCGCTGACGCTGCGGAGTTCATCGATTGTAGTCAGTCCGGTCAAGGCCTTGGAGTAACCATCCTCGACCAGTGTACGGTGGCCCTTGCTGGCGAGATGGCGGCGAAGCGCACGTTCATCAACATGACCGAGGATCTGGCTGTAGTCATCCTCGTCGAGCGTCCATATTTCGAAAATGCCGGTGCGGCCCGTGAACCCGAATTGCCGGCATTCTTCACAACCGACCGGGCGCCAGGTCTCGGATGGAACGGGCAATTGCATTGCCTTGAGCCAGCGTTTCTCTGTCGCGGTCGGCGTTGATTTGGCACGGCAATGCGGGCAAAGGATTCGAACCAGTCGCTGGGCGACCACCACCGAGAGGGCTTCAGCGATCTCGTGGCCGGTCAAACCCCAATTGCGCAGTGCGGATACGGCACCGGCCGCGTCGCGGCTGTGCATCGTGCTGAGAATCACGCGCCCGGTAACGGCGGCACTGACGGCACTGTGGGCGGAATCTTTGTCGCGAATTTCGCCGATGACGACGTAATCGGGATCCAGTCGCAATGTGGCTTTGACGCCTTCGCTGAATCCGACATGGTGGAATTCATCGACCTGAATCTGGGTGATTCCATCGACGTGATATTCCACGGGATCCTCGATGGTGATGACGGTGCTGTTGGTATTTTTCAACCGATCCAAGAGCGCATAAACCGTCGTGGTTTTTCCCACGCCGGTTGGCCCGGCAATCAGCAACATGCCGGTCACCGTGTCGATACGTTCCACGAGTCGCTGACTCTGTTCGAGACTCAAGCCGAGTTCGTTGATCCCGCGGCCGACCCGCTTCAGGTCAAGCAGACGGACGGTCACCGTTTCGCCATTCAGGCACGGCGCGAAGGCGAAGCGCAGGTCGAGGCTGTTGTTGCCAGCCAGTGGCATGGTCGTGCGCGCGTCCTTGGGCGAAAAACGAATAATCGGGTCGAGATTCGCCATCGCCTTGAACTGATTCACAATGGTCTTGGCCTGCCATTTAGTAAGGTGGATAACGTCGTGGACGATACCGTCAATTCGCAGGCGCAATCGACTGCCGTTTTGATGCGGCTCGATGTGGATATCCGACGCGCCAGCATCATGGGCTTCCAGCAGCAACCGGTTGGCGAGATTGGCAGCAGCAGCCTGGCTTTGCGCAATCCCATTGGCTTCGATTTCCGTGAGCGAACGAAGGAGGTTTCGCGTCAGGTCGGACCTCAGCGGACGATGCAGTTGCTCCTTTGGGGCGTCGGCCGTCGATGGACCCGTCGTCGGAGTCGTATCCGTGTCGGATTTCGTGCGTGAAGTTGAGGTGGCCATCTGTTGAGGGTTGATAAAAAAAATAGCCCGTTCAACGTTGCAGGAACAGCCTTTTCCGGGCGTTCACACACATCGTTCATCCGGATGAACGACGCGCCAAACTATCGGCGAAAACCGTATTCCAACACAAAAAACTGTGGTTTCAGACTCGCCATCGGTTCCCGCAGTTTGGCCAATTCCGATTCTGGCCCATGAATTTCAAGCCTGATGATTTCTGAAATCTTCAACGCTTCGTCCAGCAGGGCACCCACGTTGTCCAGATGCGCCAGCGCACCGTCGGCGTCCACATAGCCTTCACGGCAGTGAATCTGGTCTTCGTAAAAACTGAATCCATAAAACAGGCATTTGGGTTCCGTCTCGGTTTTGGTGACAAATTGCCCACACAGGTTTCGGAAGGCTTCAAGGTTTTC
>CALBIE010000504.1 GCA_937893495.1 uncultured Verrucomicrobiales bacterium
ACTCTTCCAATCCCGCCCGATGCAGTGAACCCCTGACCAAACCGATAGGATTCTCATTATGAAAAAGACAGAAAAACTCACCGAAGGACTCTTCTACGTCGTCCGCTTCCCCAGCGAATGGAGCCTCATGACCCTGTCCCTGCCGCCGGGTAGTGACATCTGTCACGCCGACTACTGGCTGGATGATGGCGTGTTCTTCATGGACCGCTACTGGTACCCCGAAGTTTTTCTGGAACATCCAGAATGGTTTCCTGACCGAAAACTGTTTCACGACGAGATTGGATTGCTGCCGTACGGCTTTCCGCGCGGTCGTGCAGTCAACGTGGACGGCCAGCACATCATCTATCACGGCGACGATCTGGAAGACTGCATGGACTGCACCCGGGCCAGTATCGAATCCAGCTTTGGGATCGAAGGCCGGGCCAAGTGGGTTTACGACGAACACGAACGCTGCCTGGCCCACGACCGCGACCGCCTGCGCACCTTGTTGGAATTCCCTGAGACCTGGAAGGCGTGCAGCCACCCGGAAGGAGCCGGGTTGTGAACCAATCGCGCAAAAGCAGCCTTTTGGAAGCCGTGGTCAACGTGGTCGTCGATTTCGAAATCTCACTCGGTGCGCAGTTCGTGGTCTTCCCTTGGTTCGGCATCCTCGTGGACGCTCGAACGAATATCCAGATCGGCGGCTGTTTCACCGCCGTTAGTCTGGCGCGGGCGTACTTCCTGCGACGCCTGTTCAATTGGTGGGTATCGCAACCGATCGAGCCCCGCTACAAGGCGGGCTCCAGTCCCTGATTGGATCGAAGAACGATATCGGACTCAAGGAGTCACCATGCCATCCTTGGTGAGTAGCACGTCGGTCTTCACTTGGTTCAGATTCTTTGCCTGTTCGTCGGTCACGAATGAATAGGCGATGTACTGCAATTCGCCAAATGCACTTAGAACGGCAGCGCAAGCAGTATCCACGTCGCTCGACCATGCCTCCCGAGGAGAACCATCCTTTCGTGCTTGGGTCAGCACGTGAATCCCAAGAGATGGCGATTGCAGCGGAATTGCGGCACGAGGACAGGCGGGTCGCATAGCCGTTGGTTTCCTGGCAATCCGACAAAGCATTTGCCTCTTGGCGATCACCGCCAACGCTCCGCAGGCGGCTTGCAACATTGGAGCAACGAGCCCTTTCTCGTCCTGGGGGCCCTTCACCTCGATAATCGTGAAGTATCCATTCTTTCTCACTCCGAGACCGTCCGGTTTGATAAAATCTCTCCTGCCCCTGCTGAGACTTCTGAACCGATTGTCATGCGACGAAATGCCCAACGAAAGCTCCATGGCCACAAGACTGAAGTCCGTGAGGACATTGCCGGTTGGAATGTAGTTGATCTTCTTTTTCTGACGGGACGCTTCCAGTAATTGCGATGTCCATCCGACTCCCTTGTTGTGTGAACACATCGACACGGCTGAATCGTTGTCCCAATGGTTGAATTGCTTCTTGTCTTTTACGCAACTGAATCGCTTTCGCCACCGCTCGAACACCTCGCGAAGTGCGGCAGATTTATTGCGTTGCCCCCGAGCACTGTAGAATTGCTTCTTGAACTCATCCTGCAACCGTTGTTCATCGGTCGGCTCGGGAAGTCCGGATTCTATGTTTCTGAACTCGATTTGTTCGCGCCAGAAATCCTCGTCACTGAAAGGAATTCCGCTGAAAGAACTGAGTTGCTCCGAACGGCCATCATTCTGCTGTAGCAGCTCCTTGATAGCAGTCGTAGAAAATGACCGATTTTCAACACATGGCGACGTTGAGTAGTCGCGGAGACACGTGCTGTCTTCAAGTTTCGTGAGGAGCAGCCACGTATTGGGATTGATGCTTGGAATGAAGACGAGGGTTTTTGATGCTGCCATGATTTGGTTTGCCTTCCTTGTGGGGTTGTTGAGTGCCGTGTGGTTTACCACACACTTGACCAGAGATCAAGTCGCGGCGACCACCCCGATCATGGCGACAGGTTCGGAACCAATTTCGGATCGTATTTTGACCCGGCCGAGACTTGCACGACCGTCATGCGGACCTTGGTTGGAAAGAACTTCTCTGAATCTTTCCGTTTGTGGGCGTGACCGCTGCCGCCACTGTTGTCCTTGATCACCAGGTCCATTCGCTTGATGCCCTCCGACCACTCGATGGCGTCATTCTGCCAGAACGATTTCATCGAGACATCCTTCTCGTACACGCCCTCCGCGCGATAGACAGTCGTGCCGGTACAACCGTATCCCTTGCCGATACCTTTGTTCGGGATGTAACAAATGCTCCAGGTTGTCGGCTCGTTGCCGGTCGGCTTTTTCAGGACTTCCAGGCGGACATGCACGGTGCCGTTGCGATAATCGACGGGCGCGGTCCAATTTTTCGGTCGCTCCGGATTGAGTTGGTCTCCCTTGACGTAGTAATGGGACGGACTGGGCTTGGAGTTGTCGGCGTCTTCCTTGGTGAATGTGAAGGTGACATCGAACAACACAAACTGGGCTGCCGCACCCGGCGATGGGACAATTAACAACCCCATTGTCACGCCAAACACCCAAACCAAACGGTGAAGCCTCCCGGCAATGCTCGGCGGGCGAAACCACCGCGCCAGACCTGAGTATTCGTCTCCCTCGATCAAATCCAATCGCCGGTTGTGTTGCATGGTTTGAGCGTGCCGCAATCGTTGTGAAAGAAAAGAGCCAACTGTTGGCGTGTCTTGAAAGTCAGGGCTTAACGCGTGGCAGCGGCGGTAGTCCCATCTTCCGCATTCACGCCCGGGACACCCGCGTGGCGCAACGGCTTGCGGTAGGGATTCCGAGCGACTTGCGCTTTAACATGATCGCGCCCGGCGTTCTGCCGACGCGCCGGGCAATCTCGGTGTCCATAAGCTTCCCCAGCCAGCTCAGGCGGAGTGGCGTCCAGTTCAAGGGTTTGATCAATGCGGCCGCCTTGATGCCGAGGCGCACCCTTCGAGCCGCGACACTCTTGAAGTTTCGGCCGAGCTTCTTTGCAATCTTTGTATCGGACTCAGTCCCGAGCAGCGCATCCTCCTTGGGGGTCTACG
>CALBIE010000505.1 GCA_937893495.1 uncultured Verrucomicrobiales bacterium
AGGTGGATCGAGTTGGCCGGGAAGTTGATGTCTTTGAGAAACAGTTTTTCCCGCGTGCCGACGGCAAGACGGCGGCGGATTCAAAGAAGGCGGCGAACCTTTCCGGCAGTTTGCTGGCGCAATTGAAAAGCCCGGCGGCCAAACGCAGTTCCCGTCCGGTTGGGGAGCTGATCGTCCCGTTTAAGAAATCGGCACCCGAGTATGTAAAGTTGTTGCAGAAACTGAAGTCAGCGATGGATCGGCGGGATGGATTCAACAACAACATCCCCCGTGTAATGGTTATGGAGGAAATGGCGAAGCCACGAGACACGTATATTCTGGTGCGGGGAACGTACGACAAGCCGGGCAAGAAGACGCCCGCGTCGCTGATCAGGAGGCTGCCGGTGCCGCTGAAGGATGAGAAAATTGATCGCTTGGGCCTCGCCCGCTGGATTGTCGATTCCGACAATCCTTTAACGGCACGCGTGACCGTCAATCGCCTCTGGCAAATGCTCTTCGGGATTGGCCTGGTAAAAACTCCGGAGGATTTCGGGGTGCAGGGACAAAAGCCTTCGCACCCCGATCTACTTGATTGGCTTGCGGTGGACTTTGTCGAATCTGGGTGGGATGTGAAACGGTTGCTCAAACTGTTGTGCACCAGCGCAACCTACCGTCAGTCGAGCAAAGCGGGTGCCGCGTCCTTCGCGCGTGATCCGGAGAATCGATTGCTCGCGCGCGGTGCGCGGTTTCGGTTGCCGTCGTGGATGATTCGCGACCAGGCGCTCGCCGTCAGCGGGCTTTTGAATGACGAACCGGGTGGCCCGTCGGTCAATTCATATCAACCGGAGGGAATCTGGGCCGACGCCACGTTCGGCAAGATTCGGTATCAGCAGGACAAGGGAGAAAAACTTTATCGCCGAAGCCTTTACACGTTCTGGCGGCGCATTGTCGGCCCCACGATTTTCTTTGACGTGGCCAAACGTCAGACCTGCGAGGTGAAACCTTTCCGCACCAACACACCGCTTCACGCTTTGGCCACGCTGAACGACATCACTTATGTCGAGGCGGCACGCGTCTTTGCCGAAAACCTGATTGCCGCAGCGGCGGGAAAGAAGGAGCGAATTCAACTGGCCTTTCTCCGTGCCACCGGACGATTGCCCGGAGCCGCCGAGTCGGCGGTATTGGAACGGAAACTGGATGAGTTTTTGCTGGCTTACCGGGAGGGTCGCGAGTCGGCGGAAAAGTTCGCAAAGGCTGGTGAACACCCCCGCCTTCCAGCATTGGATGCCCGCGAAGTGGCCGCCTATGCGGCATTGTCCAATCTCATACTGAATCTCGATGAAGTGATTACTAAGGAATAGGGATGGATCCACTTAACGAAAACCGGCTGAACCTGAATCGGCGAGAATTCTTCGGCCGCACCGCGCTGGGCGTCGGAACGGCGGCTCTCGCGGACATGCTTCGGCAGGACGGATTCGCGGCTCCAGCAAAATCGTTTCCGGATGGTCGTTACGGTGGGTTGCAGGGCGTGCCGCACTTTGCGCCGAAAGCCAGGCGCGTGGTTTACCTGTTGATGAATGGCGCTCCGCCGCACGTGGACATGTTCGACTACAAGCCTCAAATGGAAAAGTGGCGCGGGCAGCAGTTGCCCGATTCCATTTTGGAAGGCAAACGCTTCAGCACGATGACCGCCGGACAGAAAAGCAAGGCCATCCTGCCGGCGATTACCGGCTTCAACAACTACGGTCAATGTGGCGCGTCAGTCTGTGATTTTCTGCCGCACACTGCCTCGATTGTGGATGACCTTACGTTCATTAAATCGATGCATACGACGCAGGTGAATCACGCGCCCGCCATCACGTTTTTCCTGACCGGCAGTGAACAACCGGGCCGGCCGAGTATCGGAGCATGGGCAACCTACGGCCTGGGCAGCGGCGCCAACGACATGCCGGGCTTTGTCGTCATGACGTCACGCGACAAGGAAGCGTCATGTGGACAGATTTTTTACGACTTTTACTGGAGCAGTGGATTTCTGCCATCGAAGTTTCAAGGCGTGAAGTTTCGTGGAACCGGTGAACCGGTTCTGTATATCTCCAATCCCGATGGCATGGATCGAAAAGTGAAGCGCACCCTCCTGGACGGGCTGGCTGAACTGAATCAGATGCGACATGAGGAAGTAGGGGATCCGGAAATTTCCACGCGCATCGCGCAATACGAAATGGCGTATCGCATGCAGTCGTCCGTTCCGGACATGATTGATTTGAAGAAGGAATCAAAGGCGACACTGGAGATGTACGGTCCTGACGTTTCGCGGCAGGGTTCGTTCGCCTACAATTGCCTGATGGCGCGCAAGCTCATCGAGAAGGACGTTCGCTACGTGCAATTGTTCCATGCCGGATGGGATCATCACCGGAACTTGAACACGCAATTCAAGATTCAGTGCCGGGACACCGATCAACCCGCTGCGGCCCTGGTGAAGGACATGAAACAACGTGGCTTGCTCGAAGACACGCTGGTCGTGTGGGCGGGCGAGTTTGGCCGGACACCGTTTGTGCAGGGAGACATCAACAACCTCAAACAACTCGGTCGCGACCATCATCCGTATGCATTCACCATCTGGATGGCGGGGGGCGGATTGAAGAAAGGATTCACCTATGGTGAATCCGATGACTTCGCGTTCAATGCCGTGAAGGACAAGGTGCATGTGCACGATTTTCAGGCAACGCTGATGCATCTGCTGGGAATCGATCACGAAAAGCTGACCTTCAAGTTTCAGGGGCGTTACTACCGTTTGACCGATGTCCACGGAAACGTGGTGAAGCCCGTGTTGGCTTGAGGGCGGACAACGGTTGACAATGGCCGGTGATGTTGCCTACTTTCAACCGCTCTGTGGCGCCTCAGTAGCTCAATGGTAGAGCAGTTGACTCTTAATCAATTGGTTAGAGGTTCAAGTCCTCTCTGGGGTACCATTTCTTTCTCTTTTCCGTCCGAGCCTCCTCACGCCGCCGCCTCGTCATACAAATACCGCTGGAACCCGGCGAACATGCTCCGGATTGCGTCCGCCGTACCCAGGTCCACAATCGCATCCGCGATGGAGTTGCTGTATTTCAATTGAAGCAACGGCTTCAGCTTGTCCTGTGCCAGTTCCTCGACGCCCACATCCACGTAATGTGACAGTACGAAATCAAGGAATGTCTGCTGCTTGCCGTTGAAATGAGTGCTGATCTCGACCTTTGCACGCGCCGCCCGTTCTTCGCGCGTCATCGGCGGCATGGCATAGGCAATATGGGCCAGCACGTCGAACAAGTCGCTCTTCTCCGCGTCAATGATTGCCCGCATCTCCTCCAATTGCTCCTTCCCGAATCCACTCTCCGCAAGTCCGTTCAACAGCTTTTCACGCGTATCCGGTGCGCTCCAAAGGGTGCGCAATTCCACCTCGTCCTTGAAAAACTCCGGCAACTTGCCGAACAACAACTCCATGAACTGCTGGGCCGACATCGGCGTGCCATCCGGATGCCAGAACGTCGTCGCCATCATGTGCTGAATGTTGCGGTCCTTGCCGTCCGCCAGTTTTACTTTCGCCTTCTTCTTCCGCCTGCATTCGCACGGCGCCTTGCCGCACTTGGGGCACTCTTCCGGGGGACAGACGCACGGGAGTTTTCCGCAGATTTCGCATGGCTCCGGCGGCGTCACCTCGCAGACGCAGGGATACGCCCCGCATTTCGGGCAGGTCTCCGGCTCCAACGGGTCACCGTCCCATTCGGGATCATTGAAGTGCAGGTGCGCCTTCACGAAATCGTAGATGGTGAAGTAATCCTTGCCGTCAAACAACCGGGTGCCGCGCCCGATGATCTGCTTGAACTCAATCATCGATTTGATGGGACGCAGCAGGACGATGTTACGGATGTTCCGGGCATCCACCCCCGTGGAAAGTTTGTGTGACGTGGTCAGGATGGTGGGGATGACTCTCTCATTGTCCTGAAAGTCACGCAGGTGTTGCTCGCCAATCCCGCCATCATCGGCCGTGACGCGGTGACAATAGTTCGGGTCAGAACTCGATTTGACCTGATTGACCAAATCCCGAATCAGCAGCGCGTGAGCCTGGTTCGCGCAGAACACCAGCGCCTTTTCGCTCTGGTTGATCTGCT
>CALBIE010000506.1 GCA_937893495.1 uncultured Verrucomicrobiales bacterium
CTCGGCCGCTACGATGTGATTCAGTGTTCTTTAACGGGTTGCCAAGCGTCAATTTCCGATGTGAACGGTCTTCAGCTTTTCGTCACTCGGGCCAGTAAGTTCCCAACCTTTACTTTTGATTTGAACCTGAAGCCCACCGAGTTCACTCGTGAACATTACCGGTAATCCATAACGGCGGAGGCGTCGTTTGATAGCGGGTGTGGCTCGGTCTTGAAACGGAAATTGATTGTCGTGAATCACGATGACCTGCGGTGCCACGGACGCGATGAACTCGGCCCCGGGCGGTTCACCATCGCCGGGCAATCCACAGATGAGGATATTGGCGCGCAAGTTTTTGCTCGCAGCAATCATCTCGGACTGCGCCTCGCGCCCAAGATCGGGGGCAATGATGACGCGCGTGCCGTGAAATTCGCCTGCGATTACCAGCACACTGTCATCAGCGCGGTTAAAAGATTTGTTCGGTGGCGGATGCAGCACCACCCAACCGGCGATCAGGTCGTCGGGAACGATTGTGCGATACTGTGGATACGGTTCAAGTGACTCTATAATACGCCGGTAAATGACAGAGCGTTGCGGTACCCCGCTCGTTACGATTTGTGCCGGCCGAAATTCCGTGTTCAATTCCGGGAACGACTCGACATGGGCCACGTCACCGTGCGTCAGCGCCAAATTGGCCAGGCGGTTCACGCCGCGTGATTGGAGAAACGGTTTCACGACGAAGCGATACGCGCCAATGCGGCCACAGTCGATGAGGAGATCGTTCTTTGCTCCGGGTTGATCGACATGAATGGCGTTCGCGCTGTTCGGAAGGATGGAAATTTCGACCTGCTTCGACGGTGATATCGTCGTGAAGACCCCAATGGCGATTCCGCAGATGAGAGTCGTTCTGATGACTGCGATTCGCCAGTTTGTGGCGGGTTCACCCAATGAGGATTCCGGGGCTACAACCTGTAGGCCGGGTGCCCTCACCCGGCGGAAGGGCATCCATCTCCCGATCCGCGCGGCTATCCCCAGACTGCTGTTTAGCCAGAATGAAGGCAGCGATACTGAAACAAGCACCGCATAATACAATGTAAGTTCCCACAATTCGGGACTCCGCACATACCACCATGCGCCTGGAAGTTGCGTGACTCGTTCACTGACCCACGACTGACAGGAAACCCAGAACCATGCGCTGTGATTGAAAATAATGGCGATTGGCGGAGCAATTATTGCCATTACCAGTGCGCCCAACGCACTCATGATCGCCAACGCGGCAAACAATACGACGAACGGATTTGCAATCAGACTTCCCGGAGTGAACAGATGAAAATAATAGGCAATCAACGGGAGCGAGCCGAGCCAGGCGGTCAATGAAATCACCACCGAAGAAAAAACAATGCGACCGAACCATAGACCAGCCTTCTTCCGCGCGGGCAGCAGATCGTCGGGCAGGAATGGATCCGTGCTGAAGAGTCGCTCCTTCAACGGATCAAAGCGTGGCAGGAGCAGGGCAATCGTCGTCACGACCGAGAATGAGAGTTGAAAACTTGCCTGCATTAGCTGCAGCGGATTCCACGCGAGAATGATCAACGCGGCGGCGCAAATGGAATTGAGTAAATCCGTCGGGCGTTTCAGTGCCCATCCGCCGACGATAATGGTCATCATCAAGGTGGCGCGCGTGGCGGAAGCCTGCCAACCGGTGGCCGCGCAATAGAACCAAAGCGCGGGCACGACGATTATTCCGCAGATTCCCCGCGGAATCTGCAGGACCCGAAGCAGGGAAATCATGATTCCGGAGATCAGGGCAATGTGGAGCCCCGAAATTGCGAAAATATGCATTGTACCCGAACGCATAAACGGTTCAGTGACTTCATCGGTTAATCCCGTGCGCCACCCTAAGACCATCGCCCACAAAAGACGGAGCGAACGATCCTCGCCGGGTAATCCATCCGCAAATTGTGCTTGAGCCCAGTTACGAAAAGATTCATGAAGCGGCATTCTTTTGGACTGCGAAAGAATCTTCCAGTCGGCGATGCCTTCGGTCTCCAGTTGGAAATAGATACCCTGCCGACGGAGTTTCTCACCGTAGTCGAAGAGCCCGGGAAATGGAGCCGACGGCGGTCGTTTCGAAACTCCGAACACTTCAACCTCAGTACCAGCGAATAGATTCGTGCCCGGCAAGCCGGGGGTGAAGACGATGACGTTTCCGTTAACCCGTTCCCATTTATCCACGATCCGGGCCTGCTTCAGTTTCATCCGCACTCGCCATCGCGGGTTCTTCGGCCGATCCTCTCCGGACACGCGCAGCACAGGGCTTTCCATCAACGTTCCGCGAAAAGTAGTGAGTGCGGGCCGTTCACTGATCAGGAGTCGATGGTCATTCGGGGAAACAATTTCCACCGTGGCGCAGACGTGTAACCAACCGACCGTCAGGAACAATGGTGAAATCAAACAAACCCGCCAACCCGGACAAATCATCGCCGCAATGAACAATGCGAATGCCGTGACGAAGAGTAGTGGTAGCGGTATCGACTGTTGCCACCCTGCAGCGATGCCGAGGGCGAAGGAGACGGCGGGCAACAACAGTGGTTGTTTCATTTTTGACCACCTCCAATCAGATCGGCATAGCGATGCCAACTGTGTAGCGCAGGCTTCCAGCCTGTACAAGGTGTGACCCACACCGGAATCGCGCGAGGTTTATTGCAAGCGGCGATTGACAACACTACGCTTTCGGCAGGCGGGACGCCCGCGCGACAGCAATTTAATTCGCAACCATTCACATCCGCCACCGCATCGCGATGAACAAAATCAGCGCGCTTCCCCACTGGAGGTTTAAAGTCAGTCATCGGCCGCCGGGGTTGAACGGTTGCGGGTTTGCCGGAAACACCACAGCGCAACGACTGCAATAGCGGCTCCAAATCCGTCGAAGCCGACATCGAAGATGGACCCGACCCGATGAGGGACAAAACTCTGGTGCCATTCGTCGGTCGCCGCATAGACGACGGTTATAGCGAAGGCCTTACCGGCCACAGGCCAACTCCACTTGCGGTTATCCTTCGCGGTTGGCTGGAACAACGCCCTCCAGACAAGGCCAGCAAGAATGGCATACTCGATGACATGCATCACCTTCCGGATCATGAAGCGAATGGCGTGCAGGCTTTCCGGCGAGATATCCGGAATCAACCACGTGAGGATCGGCACGATGAAGCGTGACGTGCTTTGCGGAGCCCCCACACCAGTGGACATTGCAAAAATAATTGCCATCCACATCAGGACCGGCAGCCAGTATCGGATAAAGGGGCGCATTCCTTGCACGGCACGATAAAATCAGTTTTTTCCCCGAGTCGCCAATCGAATTTACGGGTCGATTCCGTTTGCGTTGCCGGGCATCCTTTGGCAAGCAAGTGTCGGTCATGATACGAATATTCTCGATAACAATCCTTTGTGTTTTGTTCGCTGTGGGGCAGGGCACCGCGAAAGGCGCTGCGAAACCCGAGGCCACGGACACCGCTGCGTCGTTGTTGAGTATTTACTGGGCGGGCACAAAAAGCCTGGCTGGAAAGCCGGACACAGCCGGATTGTTCTCATTACTGTCGCTTAATGAGAGCCAGGCGCTCAAGAAGGCAACCCTGGATAAGCTGGTCAGAAGATTGCCGGCCGAAATGGGATTATCCCGTTCAAATGAAATTCGGACGGCGTCCGAGTTGCTCCGCAAGCCGCTTGACGAATTACTCACGACACCCTTTCTACTGAGATGCGCGAATCATAATGAATGGACCCTGGCGGTGCGGCAGCAGTCCGTCGCCGGGGCCCAATTGGAATCAGCACTCCGGTTGTTAACCGATCGAATCGGCAGACGTATCGCGGGGCATGGCAAGACGTGGGCGTTCCTTTGCAATGAAAGCGGACGAGTTTGCCGGGTGAGTCGCACTAATGGTTGGCACGTTTTCCAACTCGGGCATAAAGATTCGCTTTTATTCGATCCAGAACAATCGCGCAGGCAATTGACGCGCGGTGCCACGAATCCGGTTTTACTTTCAGTGAATTTCAAACCGGGCACCTCCTCTGCTGATTCAAAGAGCGTTTCTTCAGGGCTACCTGCCATCAATTTAAAGATAACCACGCAGGCGGGAAGACTTCGAACCGAAGGACGAGCGCAATTCGCCGGAATGGAGGAATTGAAGTTGGATTCGTTTCAAATTCCAACGAACAGTTTACGCGATCCGTTGATCAGCATTACCGCGGCCCGTGGATTCCGTGACTTGCTCGGGGCGCTTTCCGCGTTGAAACCGTGGCGGTTCAAGGAGTTGCCCAACCAGTTTTTCATGTGGGCGCGAGGTGATATTCCTTTTCAGACCCTGATTACCGCGCCGATTCCTCAGGCGACCAAGGTTATTGATCAACTGACGCCGCGCGCGTTGCATGTGCTTAGCTCCAACTTGACCAGTCTGGGGATGGGATACTTGCTGCATATGACCAATCGGCACGAACTGGTTTGGCGCGGTTTCCCGATTCTCGTGCCGTTCCTGGCGCCGGGCGCGGAACCGGGTGATGGCTGGATTCTGGCGGGAACCATGTCCGGCATCGTTCCCAAAGGCGAAAATAGAACGCTACCTCCGCAGGAATTGTTCGACTTGATCACCAACCGCACCGGGCTTGTTTTGTATGATTGGGAAATTACTCAGAAACGACTTCAGCATCTGCGCGGCACAAGCCAGTTGATTTTAATGGCGTCACCGTTGGATTACACGCTCGGCGGTGGATTCGCGCATCAATGGTTGACGGCCATTGAAGGCAAACTCGGCAATACCGCCACGGAAATTATCCAAACGAGTCCGGGCGAATTCAAACTCGTCCGGAACTCACATCTCGGTCTATCAGCACTGGAATTGATTTTCCTCGGTTACTGGCTGGATAATCCGGATTTCCCGGCGTTGAATTATCCCAAACCGAGTCGCCCGAATTTGCCAAGGCTGCCGGGACTGCCGGCCCCAGGATGAGTATCAAACTGGGCGTTAACATCGATCACGTCGCCACGATCCGCGAAGCGCGTTATCGTGGTCGGGGATTTGGTGAACCGGATCCCGTCGCTGCGGCGCTGGCCTGCGAGGAGTCCGGGGCGCACGGCATCACGGCTCATCTGAGGGAGGACCGGCGTCACATTCAGGATCGGGATGTCCGGGCTCTGCGGGAGAAAATTCAGACTCGATTGAATCTCGAAATGGCCAATGCGCCCGAGATGATTGACATCGCCTTGCAAGTGAAACCGGACATTGTGTGCCTTGTACCCGAAAAGCGCGAGGAAGTGACAACGGAAGGTGGTCTTGATGTCGTGGGTAATCTTTCTGCCATTTCCAGGACCTGCCAACGCATGATTGAGGCGGGAATTGAGGTCAGTTTGTTCATCGGACCGGATATAGAACAGGTGGAAGCGGCGGCGAAGACCGGCGCTCAATTCATTGAATTGCATACGGGCGCATTTGCCGAGGCCTTTGGTGACAACGAAGCTCGCGAGGTTGAACTGAAGCGACTGGCTGCCGGCGCGGAACTCGCGAACCAACTTGGACTGCAAGTGAATGCGGGACACGGACTGAATTACGAGAACACTTTAGTGCTGCTGCAACACATTCCGCATCTGGTGGAACTCAACATTGGCCACAGCATCATAAGCCGATCCCTGTCCGTTGGAATTGCCCAAGCGGTCAAAGAGATGCTGGCCATTCTTCGCTGAATCCGATTCACGGCCCCGGCACTGCTTCGCGAACGCAGCTCTCTCTGCGGGACTGTAAACGAGCTTCAAATCTGAGCACCGAATCTGTTGCAAACCATTCTGTGGCTCTCCCGAGTCGCAGAAACGGACAAGCTTCGTAGCGCAGGCATCCTGCCTGCATGGCACATGGATTGGTAATCGACGGAATCGGATTTTCCATAGTCAAGATGTGTTGGCGACAGTCTCGTGCAGGCGGGACGCCTGCGCTACATCGGGGCGCGATATTCGCGGGCGTTGGAAGAATGAGGCAGCATCCTGGGGCCGTGATGACTCGACACCGTTTTGCCCACGTCCCACCTGACACTATGGCTCGTGGCGGGTCGAGAGCGGATGGTTTCTCGATATTTGAACGCGACAGTTTCAATCCACGCGGTCCCAAGCGCCGTCGAGCCGGCGCACTCTACAACCTCGCAAGATTTTGCGAGGTTGCTTTTAAACGCCGCGTTGTCGGCTGCTAGTCTTCCGTCAAGGCTTTCAAATCTTCGCCGAAAAATTCCGGCATCGTTTTGACAAACGCAAACGTGAAAACCGCGATTTCGAGCGTGAAGCCGACGAGTTGATAAACCACGCTAAACACTTTCGCGGTCACGGGTTCAATATTGAAAAACTGCGCACCGGTCGCGCCGACCACTTTCCACGCGACGAATACCGCACCCGCGCTCGTGGCCGCGACGGCGACCAGCAACAGCATTACGAGGCCTTTCTTCGCCCACGAAATCCACCATTTGATTAAGTTAAACATTTTTCCGTTATGTTGATCCGTTGATTAGCAACGAGAGGGTTGTTTAGAAGAAGCGCCCGTCAATTCCAAGCCCGATCTGTTGACTGCCTCCCGGCCAACACCAACTAAACCGGAACAATGCAGATGG
>CALBIE010000507.1 GCA_937893495.1 uncultured Verrucomicrobiales bacterium
GCTGTAAACAAAGTTCACGTTCTTGTCGTAGATGGCATTGCGGTATTTCTCCAACGCCTGGTGAGCCGGGGAATCCACAATTGCGACACCTTCCGCCCATTGCTTGTCGGAGGCCTCAACCACACTCTTGCCATCGATTGTCAGGCGATAGCTGCCGGAGGGCAGATTCCGAACCACCAACGTGTCGCGGTTGGATTCCAGTTTGCGATGCACCTTGGCTTTCACCGGAGCACCAAGGCTTGGCCATGACTGCTCGGTGACCGTAAAGCGAATGCTACCGTCGGTTCGGTTCACGTCGGAGATGTTCACGCCGCGACCGAAGGCTTTGACCGCGCCGGCATCGACGGTCAGCTTCCACGGTGCGGGTCCGGCAATGAGTGCATCGGCCAACGTGCGACTTACGCACCAGTAACCGTAGTCGTTCAGATTCACGCCATTGACTGTCATCTTGGGCGCGGAGTAATCCTCCATCAGAGTGGCCGTCGGGCGGTTCAGATCGACGAAGGGCAATCCGGCCTGGGCTGCAACCCGGTTCATGGTTCGGGTGTAGGCGGACAATTCCCGGTTGCGCTGTTCCCAGCGTGGTGTCTTTTTGCCGAGATCCTCGTAGGCAATGGGTGACACAAGAATCAATCGCACTTCGGATTTGCCGTTGTATTTCTTCCCCTTGTGCGACGCGATGAAATCCTCGAGATCCTTTTTGAAACCGTCCAAGCCCGCCTCGCCAGCGAATGATTCACCCATGCCGAAGCAGGCGATGATCACATCCGTCTTGTGCGCGGAGAGCGTAGATTCCTCCGTGGGAAAGTTCGTCGGACGATCGCGGGCCGTGAGCATATCACCGGCCCAACCGAGATTGCGGATCGAGATGGGTTTGCCGGCCGAGCGTTGCAACAACAACGTTTCCAGGTAGCCATGCATCCGCAGTTGATCGGCGAAGGTGTTGCCAACAAGAGCGATGCGATCTCCCGGCTGGATGGGCGAACCGCCATTGGCCGCCCAAGCTGTGAATCCAACGGCAAGGAACAGAATCGCCAATAAACGCTGATACCCGCCAATGTTCAGGTGGCACGATGCAGATGGAGCGCGGAATTCATTCCGCAGGAACATGGATTTGCCGAACAGCTTCCGTGGATTTCGATGCGAGGTTCTGAAACACGAAGTGGAGTTGGGTCCTGACGATTCGGGAAATCGCGTGAACGCTGATGGAAAGCGGGCGCTTCTGCGGAATGAATTCCGCGCTCCCGCCGTTCCAACTGCATGGTTCCGGCTCAGAACCTGCTTCCTCATCAGTGTCATATCAGCGTGCAACAGCGGTCTAAAACTCAGCTTCATTTCTTTTTCTTCTTGTCCACACGCTCGAGCTTCCAGGTGGTGATCTTCGCATTCTTTGCAGGAAGCGGATGATCAACGGACCAGCAGATGGCATTGAGGAGCATTCGATTGAACGATGCCTCGGCGAAATCACCGGGATGACCGAATGACGTGTAGAAGGACTTGCCGCCCCACTCATTCTTCCATGCCCAGGCGACCGGCGCGGTTTCGGATTCCTTCACCTGAATCTCACCGAACGCTTTCTTCAGCAATCGAGGTTTTCCGGTTCCGGTCCCCATCACCAACGGCACACAGCCTTTCTCCAACTGCGCGAGATAGAGCGTGCCCGGTGAAACCCACTCGCGCTTGGCCACATGAGTCATGATCGGATGCCCGACATTCTCGGCAACCACCTTGATATTCGTCTCGCTGCTCTGATGCACGATGTAGGGAGTCCCCAACGCCCGTCGCCCGAAATCGTCGTTCCAAGCCTCACGAGGATGTCCTTTCGGATACTTGAAAGAGTGGTTCGCCGTGCGCAGTCCGATCACTGGTTTTCCCGACTTGAGGTAATCCTCGATGTGTTGCCATTCCTCATCCGGCAGTTTCATGAAGCGCGAAAAGAAGATGACGGCGTCGGCATCTTTCAAGACGCTTATATTGGGCAGGACATTTTCCATCTTCTTCTCCGGATCGCCCGTGCCTTGAACGAGGGTCGTACGGAAACCAAAGCGTTCCAGTTCCTTCGCAAAAACCGGCATGGTCAATTCCGGCGAATAGTGCAACGTGCCGAGGACAAAGACGGCGTGCGGACGGGCCGAATGTGCCCGTACAACAAATCCATCAACCAAAATCAGCAATAGTAGGAGAGTGAATCGCATCATCATTTGCCCGATGTTAACTACAAACGACTGAAAATACATCGAAGTTCCTGCCGAAACGACGGACTCAGTCGATTCGCTTTTCGCGCTTTATCGATTGTATTGATGGCCGGTTGCGTGCCGGCATTTCGTTAATCCTATCGGTTTCGATTCTCCATGGTCCCCGCCGTCGGTAGATTCCCCGCCATTTCAGCGTCGGTCCGTTTGAGTTCCGCAATCGCTGCGGCGCGATACGTTCTCAATGTCGCTGCATGCGATCCGGCCAAGGCGAGATTGGTCTGTTCGTCCGGGTCGGCCTTTAAATCGTAAAGCTCCTCGGGTTCACCTTCGACCAGGGTGCGGACGTATTTGTAATTCCCTTGGGCAAGCATCACGTACCAAGGTACTCCCGGGCCGTGATAGAGCGCCTTGTCGTCCTTGGGTGGAATCGTGGCCGTTGCCGATCCATAAAGTTTCGCAGTGTGCACGAGCATCGCTGGGGAATTCCAATTCGCGGTCGGATCGGAAAGCAGGGGGCTGAGGTCGCGGCCATGCATCTTCCACGGCAGATCAATACCGGCTTGCGCGAAAAATGTAGGTGGCAAATCAACGCCACTTACCGGGGATTCAACGACTCGCCCGGCAGTCTTCTTCGCCGCCTGAGCGGTTGGCCGGATTAGCAATGGCGCACCCACCGTTCCGTTGTACGGGGCAACCTTGGATTTGAAGCCGTGCTGTCCCCATGCAAACCCCTGATCGGACGTGAAGACTATGATCGTGTTCTCGTCCTGTCCGCTGTCCGTTAGAGCAATCAGCAGCTTCCCGACGCCTTCGTCGATGGCAAGTACGCCTTGATGATACTGCCGCACCCAATCACGCAGCGGCCGACCAGGGAAGTCCTTCATCCCTACCGGGGCCTCCTTGCGCACCTGCCGTTCGACGGGACCGCCATCCTTGCCTCGCTCCCAGAATTCCATCTTGTCGACGTATTCCGGTTTGCCGGGCCGCGGGGGGTAGATGTCTTTGGGCGTCGGCACCTTGATGTCCGCGTATTCGTCAAGGTGTCGATCGGCCGGAGTGAACGGACCATGGACGGCTCCGTAACAAAGCCATAGATACCACGGCTTCTTCGGATCACGTCCTTTGCCGTGAATGTACTCGATGGCCCACTTGGTGTAGTTGTCCGTCGTATAGCCCTTCACCATCCTCGGCTTGCCGCCGTTGAACACGGTGAGTTGATCATAATAATAGTTCGGCGCGTTGGTCGGAAATCTCGGCCGGTTCCAAACGATCTGATAGTCCCAATCACGGCCGAAGCCGGTATCCGTGCCGGTGTGCCATTTGCCGATCTGCGCCGTCGTATAGCCGTTCTGCCGAAACACCTTCGGCCAGAAGGGACACTTGTCCGGATCGTATTCGCTGCCCGGATACTCTCCCTCCATTCGCATCGACTCGATCCCGTGTTGATGATGCCCCGTCAACATTGTCGCGCGCGAAGGCATGCACCACGAGCCGATGTAGGCACGCGAAAAACGGACACCAGTCCTGGCCAGCGAATCGATGTTTGGAGTTTTAACCCAATCAAATGCCTCTGGGTAACAGCTCACCGTCCGGTGCGACTGATCATCAGTGTAAATGAAAAGAATATTCGGGCGGGTGGCGGCGTGGGAAGGGCCGCACACGACGCAAAGAGCACCAAGAAGGAGGAGGTGGAGTTTCATGTTTATTGAACTGCTAATGCCCGTTAAACGACGCAGACAGGATCGAGCCTGAAAACATTCGTGTTCACGAGCGTGAAGCAGCAGTTGCAAAAGATCTCGCTTTAAATTGAGAGCCTAACCGCAATATTTCATAGGCGAAGTTGAATTCTGGGTTGGCTGGGTTGGCTGGGTTGGCTGGGTTTCGCGGCGCGCGGAAGACCTCCAAGCTCACGTTTTCACC
>CALBIE010000508.1 GCA_937893495.1 uncultured Verrucomicrobiales bacterium
ATGAGTCAATGCCCCATGTAAATGATGGCAAAGTGGTTAATCATGTTGCCAACGAAGAAGGGCAAAAAAAAGTAAGGGATCATCTTGAAGCGGTTTTCACCCAAAGCAAATCCCACCCAAAATCTCGTTAGAATGAACGTGCCGACGAGGTTGAAAAGCTCGGACTTTGCCGAACCTCTCCAACAGCGACAATGAATACCGTACATACGCGCTGCATCTGCCGAGAGATAGACGGCCAGCATCAACCCTCCCAGCCACCACCACCGGGTCCTCCAATCCAATTTTTTTAAATACTCGACCACGCGCCTCAAAACCGATTGCCACGATAAAACTTCCGCGCTTCGGCGCGTTCGGCGTCGTTCAACTTGCCGTCGCCGTCCGTGTCGAACTTTTCAATGATCCGCTTCAGCAATGTGCCACGTTGTTCACCTTCACCTCCGGCAAATCGATTGGCGATGGATGTTGACGCGGCTTTACGTACCTGATCCCGGATGACTGAATTAAGTTTGGTCAATTCCGACGGATTGGCCGCCATGACCATCAAGGTGACACATCCCATCTCATCAGTTGATTCGCGGCCCCAGCGAACGGGTTTCGGTGGATTGTTCGGGTTGCTGATATTGTCGGTCGAGTTATCCCAGACGACCTCGCCGTCCAACCTCGTGCCCTTGGGCAGGAACAGTTCACTGGAGTAGCGATATTCCTCCTGCCAGGAGAAATCCCAGTTCGGAATCGAAACCAACTGGCGGGTTTCACCACCGGGCAATGTGGCTGTCATTTTCATCGATTTGCCCAGGTAATGAGCATGGGCGCTGACACCGAATACCTTGATGTCAACCGGAAGCACAAACGACTCCTGCTTGCGATAGTCTGCTTCGCCCGCCGGGATAACCACACCGGCCAGCGCGCCAAAAACGGGCGGCAGTTGGATCGCGGTGAAGCCTCGCTTCGGTGGTCCATCGGCAAAGTAGATTCCAACCGTTGAGATTTCCTTCTCCTTTTTGCCCAAGGGATGAAAATGCGTCGAGAGGATTAAGTCGGATCCCTTGGGCAATTTATAGGCGAGCCCGTCCGGGAGAAACTGCGGCAGTCCGCCAACGGCCCATCCACCCACGCTGTTACGCTGCAAACCCTGCCCCATGCGCCGAAAACCCGGCACAGGATCCTTCGCGTCCTGCTCGCGCGCCTCGCCGGTCGTGTCATAATAAAACAGTGAATGGTGGACAATGGATCGCGCGCCCGGCCGAAACTCAATCGCACGCACCCATTTGTCTTCACCAAGATTCAGTGGAATAACAAAGTTGCGATAAATATCCGGTCCCTCGGCATGTAGCGTGTAAGCCTCAGTCATTCGCACTACCAGGTCGGGTGTTCCCAGTTGCCAGCCTTCGACAAACGCCGGCAGACTCGGGGTCTTCTTCGAATCCCCTTCGGGCATGCCGTTCTTTACCCAATCCGTTATCGTGCCAATTTCCTCGTCACTCAGGCTGCGGTCATTCGCAAACGTGTAGTCCGTTGACTTCACCGGCCAGGGCGGCATGAAACGTTTCTGCACCACCTTGGCAATCAGTTTTCCGCGCTTCTTCACGTCCGCGTAATTCATCAGCGTAAAGGGCGCGGCTTCCCCCGGACGGTGGCAGACCGTGCATCGATTGAAAACGATCGGAGCAACCTGCTCGGAAAAACTCGGAGACTGAGTCGATGAATTCGCGGCGACACCCAGGGACGATAGAATCGTCAGTGCGGTGATTCCCACAGCCGTGGTCAGTATTTGTTTCATTATTTTTTCAAAAGTGAAATGAAGCATCCGATCGCTTCGGTTCGTGGTGATGTCACCGGCTTTCCCGCCAACACAGCATCCAACGCATTTCGCAGGTCCCGCACAGTCGCTGCGCGGCGGCGTTTCCCATAGTCCGCGTACAAATTATCAATTCGGCCCCGGTAGGCAATTCTTCCTCCATGGATTATCAAAACCGCTTCGGGTGTTACCTTTGCTCCCGTCGCCGTTACCAATTGGTGCTTCGTATCGTGAATCGAATTGATGGCGTTCAAACCATATTCCTTTCGATGCGCCAGCAGGACTGCCGGCTTCACATCTGGATCCACATAAACCAGGGTGAATCCAAAATTCAACTTCGAGTACTTCTGGTTAAGCCGCTTCAACTCCGGTGAGTAGGCATTGGAAACGGGGCAATCGTGAGTCACAAAAACCAGCACAGCCCCTTTCAATCCGCTGGTGGCCAGAGGCGTCCGTTGCTTGCCTTCCAAATCTGACAGAGCGAGCGCTTGCGTGTCTTTCCCAAGCACTGCGTGAGTATCTCCGGCAGTCACTCGTTCAGAACTGGTCAGCAGAATTATCAGCAATGTTATTATAGACCTGGGCATCGATAGTGCTTTTCTGTTGGAGACTAGACTGACATAGGCCGTTCAATCTGGCGATCCACGAAATTGCGGTGTAACCCGCCCCGCCTGACAGCCCGTTAAAAATGTAGCAGCCGACATGAGGAGGCTCTGACCTTACCGGATTTCCCGAAGATAAATGAGCCTCCTTACGTCGGCTGCAACCAGTTGGTACGTTTTCCATCGGCCTGCTGAGGCGTTTTGTAGATTATTCCATTCTTTCTGTTTGTAATCCGCCACCAATGTGACATGGTGTGCGGCCCTTTTCGCATCGAAGAGGTCTAACCGCATGCAAAAACACCTGTTTCCCGAACTCGGGATTGATCCTGACCTATTGAAAGCTATCGAATCTCTTGGATTCGAGCAACCCTCGCCTATCCAGGAAAAGGCGATCCCAGTGGGTCTCTCCGGCCGGGATGTCGTCGGTCAGTCGCAGACTGGCTCCGGGAAGACCCTCGCCTTTGCCGTTCCGGCCCTGCAACTGATTGCGCCCGCCGACCGGGCGGTTCAAGTCCTGATACTTTGCCCAACCCGTGAACTCGCCATTCAGGTCAACGCCGAGATCCACAAACTGCTCCCTTTCAAACGAGGTATCTCCGCCACCCCGATTTATGGAGGCGCGCCGTATGACCGCCAGATTCGTGCCATCAGAAACGGTGTCCAGATCGTCGTCGGCACCCCTGGTCGCGTGCTTGATTTCATTCGCAAAGGCACGCTGAATCTCGGTGGACTCAAGTTGCTGGTTCTTGATGAAGCGGACGAAATGCTGAACATGGGTTTCCGTGACGAGATTGAGGAAATGATGTCCAAGGTCCCGAAGGATCGGCAGACCATTCTTTTCTCGGCAACGATTTCAAAACCGATTCACAACCTGATCACAAACTACACCCGGGATCCAGTCACCATTACGATTGAGCACAAGACGTTGACGGTCCCGACCATTGATCAACGCTATTACGAGGTAATGGGACGATCCAAACTCGAGGTGCTTTGCCGAGTGATGGATATTGAGGATGCGAAACGAAGTATTGTATTCGCCAACACCAAGCGTGCGGTGGACGACATTACAGACTCACTCAGTGCTCGCGGTTTTACGGTAGATCGACTGCACGGTGATCTCACCCAAACAATGCGCGACCGCGTCATGCGTAACTTTCGCAACGGTACCATTGAAGTCCTTGTTGCAACCGACGTTGCCAGCCGGGGTCTGGATGTGGATGACGTGAA
>CALBIE010000509.1 GCA_937893495.1 uncultured Verrucomicrobiales bacterium
CGCATCTACCGGAGCAAGGGCATCCTCCATATCAAGGGAATCCCGAAGCGAGTCGTCTTTCAGGGAGTCCAAATGCTTTATGACGTTGCCCCCGAGCGACTGTGGAACGTGGACGAGAAGCGCGAGACGAAATTCGTCTTCATCGGGCAGGATCTCGATGAATCGGCTATCCGTGAGGGATTCGAGGCCTGTCTGTCCGAATAACGAATTTCCACTGCACCGCCCCGTAACACAATTGTTTTAACGACGACCAGCGAACGGAGATTATGCCGCTTTACGAATACGAAATCTGCAACGGCGACTGCAAAGCATGCGGAGGCCGATTTACTCTGCATCGCCCCCTCACGGCTGCCGAATTGACCCAATGTCCGGCTTGCCGCAAGCCCGTGCGCAAGTTGATTTCCGCCTTTTTCACACCCAAAACGTATCGACCCTTCAGCATCGGTCAGGCTAACGATGCGGGCTTCACTATCCTCAAAAAGGAATCGAAGGGCGAATACAGCGTCCACAAACCCAAGCGTAATGCCCCGGGGACATGACGGGCTCGAAACCTCCTGAAAATCAGCGACTCTTCAGGCTTGATGTCGCGAGGCGGTTGGCGGATATTAACGCCCGTCAGCGCGCCCTCATCCGGCCCAATAGGGACGGCAGATTTAATTGCCGACAGGAGTATGGAGCGACATCGCTTACACGTTATATACGAAGGCCACGTTCAAGGCGTTGGGTTTCGTTATACAGCCCGAAAGGTTGCCGCCGGGTTTGAAGTGGTGGGAATCGTCCGGAATCTGGACGATGGACGTGTGGAACTGGTAGCCGAAGGCGAACGGGTAGAACTGGAGGATTTCCAGAGTGCCATTCGTGACGCCGGGTTGGCCGGATTTATCCGGCGCGAAAATACTGCCTGGAGCATGGCGGAAAACAGTTTCCGCGGATTTGAGATTGTCCGGTAGCCAGTGGTTAGAAAAAACAGCAAATGAAATACGCAGTTATCGCCGACATTCACGCCAATCTTGAGGCGTTTGAAGTCGTCCTCGCCGATGCGGAAGCAAACAAGTGTACGCACTTTTGCTGTCTGGGAGATGTGGTTGGTTATAATGCCAACCCGAAAGAGTGCCTCGATACGGTCCGCAAAATGGGAATGCCGGTCGTGAAAGGCAACCACGATGAGTACTGCTCAGTGGACGTCGCGCTCGAGGGCTTCAATCCGCACGCCGCCGAAGCCGTCAACTGGACTCGTTCGAAATTGACTGAGGAAGACATCCAGTGGTTGCGTGAGCTTCGCTACATCCGACTCGTTTCCAGCTTTACGATTGTCCATGCCACGCTCGACGGGCCAAAGCGCTGGGGTTACGTCTTTGACAAGCTCGCTGCAGCAGCCAGTTTTACCTACCAGAACACCGGGGTTTGCTTCTTTGGCCACACTCATGTGCCAGTCGCATTCGTTCGCGACAGTACCGTGCGCGGAGGCACTTACTCAAAGTTTCGCGTCGAGCCCGGTAAGAAATACTTTGTCAACGTTGGTAGCGTCGGACAGCCACGCGATGGCAATCCGAAGTCGGCCTACGTAATCTACGACATGGAAGAAAGCACGATTGAGTTGCGCCGGCTGGATTACGACATTGCAACGGCACAGGCAAAAATTCGCGCTGTTGGACTGCCGGAACGACTCGCTGAACGCCTGGCGCTGGGCAAATAGCCGTTCCTCGCCCCATCGCTGCGCGCATTTTCGGGACAGTGGTCGAACTTTCGATCAAATTCTGATCGCCGTTGCTTCGCGTGAAGATACTCATTATCAAACCGAGTTCACTGGGCGACATCGTGCAAGCCCTGCCTGTTCTCCGGTCCCTGAAGGCCTATTTGCCCGAGAGCGATATCTATTGGTGGGTCACTGAGGCCTTCGCGCCTTTACTCCATGACGATCCCGACTTGTCTGGTGTTTATATTTTTCCACGCAAGAGTTGGCTGAAACCGAGTAAACTTCGAGAGACACACGCAACCGTCAGGCGGATTCAGCAAATGTGTTTCGACCTGGTGATTGACCTGCAGGGACTCCTGAGAAGCGGCATCGCCACTTGGCTCGCCAACGGCAATCGAAGCGTCGGCATCGACCTGAAGATAGAAGGCGCCCGGGCATTCTATGATTGCGTGGTCTCCCGACCAATCGACCGCCGCCATGCGGTGGACTGGTACCTCGAAGTTCTTCGATGTCTTGGCGTTCCACCGCGACCGGATCTGAACTGGCTGCCATTGGCAGACGCCAAACTGGAACCCAATCTGGCAGGCAACTTTAATGCCACCGCGGATCCACTGGTAGCGGTGATACCGGGTGCCCGCTGGGAGAACAAGCGCTGGCCAGCCGAACATTTCGCCACCACCTGCCAACAGATTCTGGCCATCCATCCAAATTCTCATTTTATTGTTCTGGGCACTCACGAGGACTCGACCGCCGCAGCCCGCATTATTCGTATGGTAACCGGGCGCGGACATGATCTGACCGGGCAAACCAGTTTATCAGAATTAATCGACTGGCTGCGAAGATGCCGATTGGTCATCACCAACGACACGGGACCGATGCACATTGCGGCCGCGCTGGGCAAGCCTGTCCTGGCCCTGTTCGGCCCCACCCGACCCGACGAAACCGGCCCGTACGGACAAACCGAAAACACCATCTCCATCCCGCTTGATTGTGCCCCTTGCATGAAGGCGAGATGCCTAGCAAACGAACAATTTGAGTGCCTTCAGTCTCTTTCATCCGATTCGGTCACTCGACGGGCCTTGGGACTTCTGACCGTTGGCCAATGATTTCAACAACCCATTGATATGAACAACCCCTACCCAGCCACGCGTCCAACATCGGAGTGGGCCAACCATCGGACCGCCCCACATCGCATGAACGGGACAGGAAAAACACGAAAATTTTGGCAGTGCGCGATGATCAGCCTGGTCATTGCGGCGGCTGGCGCCAATGCCCAATCTGTCCGGATCGAAATATCCAGTCAATCCGACCGCTATGTGCCGGGAGAGCCGATTCCCGTTGCGATTAAGATTTCCAATTTATCAGGACGGACGTTGGTATTCGGGAAGGACAAAAACTGGTTGAACTTCGAAGTACGCAGCAAGAGTCGTTCGTATGTTCAACAACGAACACCCGTATCCGCACTGGGTGAGTTTCAACTGCCGAACGGTCGCGCGGCCGAAAAGCAAATTGACGACTTGTCGAAGTTTTTCGAATTGCAGCAGGCTGACCGATATGTCGTGAGCGCCATTGTCCAAATGCGAGAATTAGGCAGGGCCGAAATGTCACGCGAACCCCTGACTATCGACGTCATCAACCCGGCCATCGTCTGGGAGCAGGATTTTGGGATGCACGTCTTTAATGCGAATCAGCCGCCTGAAACGCGTCGCTATGCAGTGCAGAAACTCAGCACCATCGACGACAACGTGCAACTGTTTGTTCGTGCAAGTGATCCGAGTGGACGAAAAATCTTCGGCCTGGCGCGATTGGGAAAAGTAGTCATTTCGGACCCCAAGATATTGTCGGACCGTTTAAACCGACTACACATCGTTCATCAATTTCGCGCGCGTTTGTTTCAATACACCGTCCTGTCTCCAAAGGCTGATATTCTGAAGCGACACACCTATGACGGTTTCGGCTTTTTACCCGGCCTGATCATGGATGAGTCCGGAAACGTCAACATCACGGGAGGAGCTCGGCGAATAAATAAAAACGACATCCCTGCAGAGAAATTGGAACAGCCCGAAACAACCACGCAGGCACCCAAGTAGCATGATTCGATTCTTGCTCGTTATGATGCTGCTCTCCGTGGCCCGTTTGGAGCCGGCTCGCGCAAGCGAAAGACTTCAGTCCGTACTGCTGACCAATGGTGACAAGATCACGGGGACCGTTGTGGATATCACCGGCGACCGATTAATTCTGAAAACCCTCTGGAATCAGAACATTGAAATTCCTTTCGAACAAATCCAGCCGCAAGTAAACCAACAGCTCGCGTCCGGATTTTCACGCTCAACCCGTGGCCCGACGCAGCAGCGCCCGATTCCCGAGCCAGGCACGAATCAGGTTGCGAACGCTCCCGCACCCGCCAAGAAATCCGTTCCTTCAAAATGGAGCAACGATCTACGACTAGGACTGGACCTTCAGTACAGCGCGGTCAACCGCCAGGTTTTTCATACGCGCTGGAAATCGAATTATAAAGGCAAACACGTTCTAAACACGCTCGACTACGCTTACACTTACGGTAAAAGCGATGGAAAACTGTCGGCCAATCGTATGGATGGGAGATTCAAAACCGATTTCGTCTTGCCCGGACGCTGGTATCTCTACAGTCTGGGTGGC
>CALBIE010000510.1 GCA_937893495.1 uncultured Verrucomicrobiales bacterium
GATAGTCCGGTCCAAGGGTGGGATTTCGGGAAATCCTTTTGAACGTTGCGACAATCTCGTCGATCACTCGGCCGGCTGCATCGGGATTGTCACGAGCGATGTAATCAAAAATCCCTGGAAGATCTTTTTCCTCCACCGACCGATGAATGCTGACCGAATCCGGCATGCTAATCTGCCGCCAATCGCGCCCGGCCGCACTGTTTCACCCGTTCGGCCAATCCATCGTCAAGCGGAATAAAAGGGCCATCAACGCGGTCGATCAGCACGGACTCTATATCTCCGCGCCCATCCAGGATCGAGTCTCCAGAATCGGATTCCAGTTGAATCTGGAGTTTGTCAAAAAGCTGACGCTTATCCGCAATTGGCAGATCGGTTATCTGATCGAGGATTGCAGCCGCTTTCGAATTCATGGATTTACCATACGATTATATCGCACCGGCGCAAGTCGGGACATCGAATGCCTCGCCGTCACTTCGCCTCCGGCAAGGGCACCTGTCGTTGGCTGCGCAGATAGGCGAACAAATTGCGGGCCTGATCCGTGGACAGGGCCTGCAGCAATCCATCCGGCATGATCGAAGACGTCGATTGCGCTTGTTTGTGAATATCCAGGCGGGGGATGACCAGTCGTTCGTTAACGGTCTGGATCGTCACGGTCGTCTCTGTCTCCGCAATCAGGAAGCCATTGATGGTTCGATCTGATTTGGTCTCGATGACCTGCATCTGGTAGTCGCGCGCGACGCTGGCGCTGGGATCGAGGATGTTCTCCAGCAGGTAATCCATGTTGCTGCGTTGCGAACCGGTCAGATTCGGTCCGATGTCTTTGCCGTCGTCAAAAAGCGTGTGGCAGACGGCGCACAGGAGTTGAAAGGTTGCCCGGCCATTGGCCGGATTGGCTCGCGACAATGACCGCTCGTCGAGTGTTCGCCGGTAATTGGCGATCTGTTTTTGTTTGTCGCCGGAGGATTTGCCCAACTTACCCCATTGTTTTTCTACCTGCTCGGTCAGTTTCTTGACGCCAAGGCTTTGAATCTGCCGGGCAGTGTAGGCGCTCATGTCCGTGCGCGGCACTCGCTTGCGTTCGATTGCGCCCATAAGTTCCTCTGCCCAGGCTGCGCGCGCCGAGAGTGTCTGCAATGCGTCCTGCCGCGCGAGGGTATCGAGCGAAGCGTAATGACGCAGGAGGGTTGAGGGCGTGTCCGTGTCGTTGAACCCGGCCAGCCCGCAGATGGCATGCCGTTGCACGGCGGGATCGCTGACCAATTTCAGCAATAGCGTGCTGAGGCCGTTTGCGCGTCGGGAAACCAGCGCTTCAATGGCTCGACCGCGAATTTCTCCTGTGACCGAATGGTCGCCCGCCGTGTCCAGCAAGGAGCGGATGGCTGCGGGGTCGTTGAAGATAAGCGCCAACTGGGTCGCTTGCTCTCGAACACTGGCGTTTTGGCTCGCGTTCAGTTTCGCATAAATGGCGCTCCATCCCGACGGCGCTGTTAATTCGCGGCGACCTTCAAGCCCGGTCAATGCGCCGGTAAGGAAATCTGTTTGCGCCTGTTCAGATTGCAATCGCGGCAAGGCCGTGACCACGGCGTTGACTCCGTCCGAACCGGGCAAGGACGCGGCGCGTCGGGCAATGTGACTGCGAACGAGGGGAATTCGCGACTGAAGCGCGAGAGAAACGAATCGCGTCAGGTCCTCGCGCACCAATGGCTCGATGGCATACCAGTACATCGCCGGGAGATTGTGATCGTTCGCATCGTCCGCACGGCGGGAAAGGGCGGTGGCCACGTCCCAGCGCTTGGCGGGTTCGAATTGCTGCAGGGCGCTGGCCAGATGAAGACGAACGAACTGTGAGCTGTCTTTGGCGGCCAGTAATTGAAATTTTCGAAGAGTGGCCGGGGACGGTTGTCTATTCTCTGACAAGAGCCTTACCGCCCACGCGCGGACGTATTCGCTTTCGTGATCGAGTTGTCCACGCAGGAATTCGTCGTCCAACCCATCAATGACGTGTAGTGCCCAGAGCGCCCGAAGTTTGCGGGTTACATCCGGGTTTTCTGAGAACAGTTTGCGAAGTAGATTTCGAGCCTTGGACAATTCGACGCCGGCGGCAAATCGTTCCTGAAGCAATCGACGGGCGTGTTGGACGAACCAATCGTTCTTGTGGAGCTGAAGATCAACCAGTTCCGAGTTCTTCATCCCGGCGAGGTTCTGCGTGAATGGCTTCGGCTGGCCGTAAGCGATCTTAAAAAGACGCCCGGTCGTCTTGCGCGTATTGCGGACGCTGTGGCATTCGCCGGTGTCCGACCAGTCGCTGACAAAAACGCCGCCGTCGGGTCCATAGCGAAGCGTGACACCCATGAACCATTGGTCTTCGGCAATCATTACGTCTGGCGCGTGCTTGGCGAAGTAACCGGAGCCCTTGCGTTGAAGCACATCGTGATTCACGCGATGGCCGTGAATGTTGTTCATGAACACCGAGTTGCGATATTCGTCCGGCCAGTTGTCGCCCAGGTAAATCATTGTGCCGGAATGGGCATGACCTCCGCCGATAGCGAGTTCGGCTTCGGTGCCGATTCCAAGACGGACATTGTTGACGCCGAGGAAATGCAGGTGATCAGCGATGGTTGAAATGCGGGTGTAGGAGTAGCGGCTGGATTCGTAATTGCGCCACGGTTCGTAGTGCGCGCCCTGAATGACATGGAAGAGATGCGGGTTGACGCAGTTGCACACGAAGCCCTGGCCGTAATCGTCCCAATCAATGCCCCACGGATTGGTCGTGCCGTCGGCGAACGGTTCCCAGATGTGTCGGATGGGGTGATAGCGCCAGACCCCGCCGTCGTAGCGTTTGCGGCGTTCCTTCGGAGTGCCGGGTTTGTCGGGCGTGGACCAATTCGTCCGACCGTGCGTCGCATAAAGCCAGCCGTCGGGGCCCCAGGAGAAACCATTGGCGAGGTTGTGTGAGTTGGCGTGATTGCCGAAGCCGTCGAGCAGAACGGTTGGTTTTCCGTCCGGTACCAGGTCACCGTCCCGATCGGGAATGAAATAGAAATAAGGCGGCGACATCACCCAAGCCCCGCCGAACCCCACTTCGATGCCGGTGACGTAGTTCAATTTATCGAAAAACACCGTCCGCTTGTCGAAGCGGCCATCGTGGTCCACGTCTTCGAAAACGACGATGCGGTCGCCGGGTTCTGTCCCGTGCTTCGGATAGTTATAGGCTTCTGCCACCCAAAGTCTTCCGCGATCATCGATGCAAAAGCCGATGGGTTGCATCACGTCCGGTTCGCCGGCGAATAGGGTAACGTTGAATCCTTTGGGCACCCGCATCGTGCGGGCCGCTTCGGCCGGGGCAAGCGGTTTCTCGACTATGGGTGTGGCCGAGTCGAGTTGACCGGCGGTGGTAGTAGCGAGTGCTGCGACGGCGAGGCGCTGAAAAAATGGTTTCATTGAAGTAAGGTCAAGATTACGGCGAGGAAACCGTCCGTGTAAACATCGGAGCGAACGAGGTGAAGATGGTGGCAGTAGCAGGTAGCACCTGCGGCTCGCGGGTGCTACCAGAAATTGACACGTGCGCCGGGCGCGTTCGCGTGAAGCCCCCGTAGCGCAGGCTTCCAGCCTGCACAAAGCCGTTGTCGTGCCGACAACGTTCCGGGTTTTCGGCGGCGCCGGTTGGCAAGATCACCTGATCGACAGGCGAGACGCCTGCGCTACGGGGGGGCGGGGCGCGAATATTTCGAGTGCGCCTCGGATTTCACCGCACGCTTGACACCTTGGGCGGTTTCAGCGGACAACCAAGGCTTTCAACCACTACAAGAACATGGCTGCTACAATTGACTCTAAATCGAATATCCAATTGGGCGTAGTGCCCACTCACGTAAAATTTGTCGGTGGGTTGGTTCCTGGCGACGGTGGCAAGCTGCCGCGCTGCGAAGATGGCAAGCTCGTCGTTGTGGCCGAAATGGAAAAACTGGTTGGTGCGTCACCCGTCAAGATTCAGAGCGTGCAAATCCCGGTATTCCCGGGTGTGGACGAAGGCGACAATGATGAATTAATCAACGGGTTAAAGGGCCTGGGCCTGGTTGTCCACCTGATCATGATGGTGGGCGGTGCCGATCCGATGAAGCCGGAGGATGAAGACAAGGTAGCGGCCATGCTGGTGTCGGGACTGGAAATCGCGAAGAAGCACGGCATCGAGCAAGTTTCGTCGACCTCTGTAGAGGAGTGGATGACACCGGGTGCGCAGACGAAGACCGGTGCCGAATTCGATGCAGCCGTGGCGCAGGACATCAAGGTCCACGCGCGCGCCTATCGTGAAGCCGGCGCCGAGGGCAGTTGTATCAAGGCGTGGCACATCGAATTTTTGCGCGGCGGCGAGTTTCAGACATTCACCAGTCTGAAGAAGATTTGGACAGTCGTCAGCGGGCTCAACAAGGAGATCGGAACGAACTTTTTCAAGGTGATGGTCGATGCCGCGCATTGCGGTGACTCGGACCTGAACATCCCGGAGAACGAAGCGATGATTCGCGAGATTGCCGAAGCGGGCGCTTTGGGTATCTTCCACGCCTCGGCGAAGACGACTCGCGGATGCCTCTCAACGGACGATGGTTGGATTGGCGCATTGCTTACCGAATGCGCGAAGACCGGTAAGCTGGAGTTTGTTTTCGTCGAATTGTTTCATCATGAGGATCCGGCCCTCGAGGGATTGCGCAATCTCGATCCCGGCCACGGTCTCGACACCACGGATGGTCGCACTTACAGCGAGGCAGTGATCGACGGATTGGTCGATGTCGTCCGACGGCTCAACAATCTGGTGACGCGAAAGATTCTGCCGGGCGCGTGACAGCAATCTGTCACGTTGTTTAAGCCGTCGTGAATCATCAGCCACTGATGGAACACGGATCAAACACTGACAAGGCAGGTAGGATCATGCCTTTCGGAGATGTGTTTGACGTGACCAAGTTGTGAAAGTCGGCTGTTGGTTCCTGGGTGGTAAACTTTCAGTGGCATCAGTGTTTGTTCTGTGTTTCATCCGTGGCTCATTCGAAGCGTCCCGGTTTTTCTTGTCGGCTGGCTGCGCGATACCTACGGTGCGCCAATGAAGTCTATCGTCGCCTGTCTCCTCGGGATGGGCATTACTCTCATGGCTGCGGACCCGGCACCCGGTTCAGGTCCAACGGTCAAGGTTCCGCCGTTGATTGCAAAGATTCCTGAAAAGTCAGATTTCTTTGGAGAATGGATGCGTGGCGACGGAGATTATCGGCTGAAGATTGCGAAGACCAGGAGTGCCAACGGAGTAACGGTGACGTACTTCAATCCGAAACCGATCAATGTTGAGTCGGCCCAATTCAGTGAACAAGAACACACGGTGATACTGACCATCGTGTTGCGGGATGAGGGTTATCCAGGCTCGACCTATCGGCTGACGTTTGATTCTTCGTATCGAATTCTTGCTGGGGCATATCTGATGCCGCAATCGGGCCAGCAGCATCAGGTTTACTTCGAGCCGGCCAAGGCGAAATAAAGCAACCGGAAGAGAGTTATCGGGGAGGGCGCAGTGTTCTGGAACAAAGCGCAGTTGCGGACTATCGCATCCGCCAGACGATGCGGGCTTTGTTCAGGTCGTAAGGGGACATCTCCATCTTCACGCGATCACCGACCGAGAGGCGAATCCATCGTTTGCGCATTTTACCGCTGATGGTGGCGAGAACGAGGTGCTTGTTATCCAGTTCAACCCTGAACATGGTGCTCGGCAGGACCTGGGCGATGCGCCCTTCCACTTCAATAGGACTCTCTTTGTCGTCCTTTGCTACTTTCGATTTTCTTACAAACGCTCGCCTCATAATTGATTCGTCACTGCCAGAATCAGCGGTCTTAATTTCAGAAAAGGCCCCGACCTCGGGTTTAAAATCGCCACTGAACCATCGTCCACCAGGGGATTTGCCATGCCTTGAAACTACCCGGCTGACCAGCAGACCGACGACCATGCCTGAACCATCAGGGGATTGGGAAGCAAATTCATTCGCGGATCGGTGGGCGCATTGGGCATTGAATGCCCGAACGCCTTCGAATTACTCTCCGGCCATGCGAATGGTGCGGGTTCCTTTGGGAACGAGAAGCTACGACATCCGAATCGGCGGTGATTTGTTGCCGGGTCTGGGTCTGGTTTGCCGGAAGCTGGGCCTGGGTCGGCAATGTGCCGTGATTTCTGATACCACCGTAGCTCCTCTTTTTGGGAAGTCCGCTCTTCGTTCACTTCGTAGCGCTGGCTTCGAGCCGGTCTCTATCAACATTGCGGCGGGGGAGCAGTCGAAGAATCTGAAATCCGTTGACCAGTGCTATGCCGCGCTGGCAAACCATCGCATCGAACGAAAATCGTTTGTGGTTGCCCTCGGTGGCGGAGTGGTTGGGGACCTTGCCGGCTTTGTTGCCGCTACCTACCTTCGAGGCATTCCGTTCGTGCAGGTGCCGACTACGCTCCTCTCTCAGGTCGATAGCTCAGTGGGTGGAAAAGTCGGGGTCAATCTGAAGGCGGGCAAAAATCTCGTTGGTTCCTTTTATCAGCCGCAGGTGGTCCTCTGCGATTTGAATACGCTCAAGACGCTCCCGGAACGGGAATTCCGGGCCGGTCTCGCCGAAGTGATCAAGTACGGCATAATCTATGACGCGAAGTTTTTCAACTGGCTGGAGCGCGATCTGGATCTGCTGCTTCGGCGGGACGCAAAAGCATTAACGAAAGCAATCGCCCGCAGTTGCGAGATTAAGGCCGAGGTAGTCGGGCAGGATGAAAAGGAAAGTGGACTGCGTGCGATTCTAAATTTTGGGCACACCATCGGGCATGCTATTGAGGCGATTACCGCCTACGGTAAATACCTGCACGGTGAGGCAATCTCCATCGGTCAGGTCATGGCCGCGCAACTCTCGGCCGGGTTGAAAGGATTGCCGGCACGGGATGTCGAACGGATTCGTGCCTTGTTCGAACGTGCCGGTTTGCCAGTTCAGATTCGCTTGACCGCGCCCCAGCGAACCCGACTCCGCAAGGCGATGATGCTCGATAAAAAAGTCAGTGCCGGTGATATCAAGTTCGTCCTCGCGGAAAGAATTGGTACCATCCACATCGGCCAATCCGTACCCGATCAAATGATTGATGGCGTGTTGAAAGCATCCGGTACTTCATAAGTCATATTTCATACTTGTTCTCATGTCCGCCGTCAGCGAAACCATCGTCCGCGAGTTTTTTGAACTGCACGGGTTCTTTCTGCGCCAACATCGCAAGTATATCTCCCCTTCACGGCGGGAGGATGACGAAATCGACTTCTTCGTAATGAACCCGCGATTTGCCGGGGAATCAGTCGAGTTTCCATTTGTTTTGGCATCTGAAAATATGGATGCCATCTCACGGGCGATTGTGGTGGTCAAAGGCTGGCACACCGAGACGTTCAGTCCGGCCGTGCTCGCGAACGCGCCCGAGATCTTCCGCTTTGTTCAACCCACGGCCTTCAAACAGGCAGCCAAAGTTTTTGGCGTCGAGGGCGACATTGCGCGACTCCTGGTCGTGCCGGCGCTGCCAGTGGGTGCGGATGCGAAGGCAGAAAGCATCAAGTTACTGAAATCGAAAGGCATCGATGGCGTGATTCCGTTTCACACCATGTTGTCCGACTTGATCGGGCACATTGAGGTAAATCGGAATTACCAGAAATCCGATCTGTTACAGGTGATTCGCATCCTCAAGAACTACGATTTCTTAAAGGGACCGCAGATGGAATTGTTCGGTGGTGGCGGAACGAGTCGGCGTCGTAAGTCGCG
>CALBIE010000511.1 GCA_937893495.1 uncultured Verrucomicrobiales bacterium
GGTCATACCGTCACGGAAAAGGTGCCCAGTGCATTGTGTTCCCAGATGATGCGGATTCACGCGGGTTACGGTATTTTCGTGTGGGCGTTTACTCTGACATTGGGAGCCATTTATTGGGTGAAAGGACTACAGCATCAGTGGTTCTCGACAATGTATGGCGTTTACTATTTTGCCGGGAGCGTGTGGTTTACACTCGCGGTATCTTATCTTTTGGCGCTTTGGCTGAAGAATCAGGGACCGCTGCAGCATGTCGTGCGGGAAGTAACCTTTCACAACATCGCCACACTGTTGTTCGCGTTTACTGTCTTTTATGCCTACATCCATTTCTCTCAATATTTCCTCATCTGGAACGCTGCTTTACCCGAGGAGACTTTCTGGTATATCCAGCGTGAGCAGGGCAGTTGGAAGTGGGTCGGGCAGTTAATTATCTTTGGTCACTTTGTCATTCCGTTCCTCGTCCTGCTGCGGATCGACACCAAACTCAAACTGAACGTGATTGTCCCAATCTGCTTCTGGGCGGCAGCCATGCATTATATGGACATGCGATTTAACATTGGACCGGTGCTTTATCCGGAGACGCTGGGTTTTGGTCTGCTCGACGTGATTAGTCTGGGCGTGATTGGTGGTTTTCTCTGGATACTGTTTAACAACGCGCTCGCCTCGCATCCTCCGTATCCGCAGCGAGATCCTCGAATTGCCGAGACGATGGGCGTCTATGTTGAGCCGATATCCAACAAGGCAGCGACCGGAAACTGAATCCTGAACGACGATCGAATTACCAACGTGAGCACGGAAGAAAACAATAACGCATGTTGCAGCGAACGATGCTGTACGGCGGCGTCCTATGTGGCGGCGCTGTTCGGCGCGATCTTCATTGTGTGGGGCCTCAACTGGATGATGCGGCACTATACTGAGAAGGTGGAGACAGAAACGCGGGCTGCGCGCAGTATTGAACGTAAGGCCGCCCGGGTTGAACTTGAGACCGGTGTTCGGAGCGTGGTGGACAGCTACGGTTGGGAAAATAAGGCCAAGGGAATTGTTCGCCTTCCGGTTGAGCGGGGGATGGAACTGATTATTGCGGAGTACAAAGATTCCGCCACGGCCCGGAATAATTTGACGAATCGCCTGGCGATTGCCACGGCCAAGCCGCCCGAAAAGCCCAGCGAGTTTGAATAAATCCGGGCTGCTTTATTTACTTTGATGAGCACGAGTCCGTCTTCGCAGTCTGAACTGGATTTTTCGTCGCGCCCTGCCTCCGTGCAGGAGATCGACGCAAGTCTTCGTTGGCCTGTGCTTTACCTGTTTCTGGCGGGCGCCTTCTGGCTCGTCGTGGGAACTGCTCTGGCGTTAATCGCCTCATGGCAACTGCACTCGCCAGACCTCTTCGCGGGATGTTCCTGGTTGACCCACGGCAAAGCGAAACCGGCGGCATGGAATGCATTGCTCTATGGCTTTGCGCTTCAAACGGCGATGGGAGTTGTGCTTTACCTCATTTGCCGGCTTTCCCGTAGAAGCATGCGTCATTCGTTTACGCTCTATGTTGCTGGCAAATTCTGGAATCTCGGCGTCATTCTCGGCGTGCTGGGGATTTTTATTGGAGACAGCACCGGACATCGTTTTCTTGAGTTTCCCGTTTATTCGACCGGTGTCCTCCTGGCCGCTCTTGTTTTCGTGGCATTGAAAGGTTTGATGGCGTTACATGGTCGGGCTGATCGCGAAATGTATGTTTCCCAATGGTACGCGGGTGCGGCCATTCTCTGGCTCGTCTGGGTGCTATCGACGGGCATTGTCCTTCTTCAGATGCGGCCGGTTCCCGGTGTCATTCAGTTGGTGGTGAGTGGGTGGTATGTCAATGGCCTGTTTCAGATTGTGCTGGGTTCGGTCGGGCTGGCCGCCTTGTTTTACTTCCTGCCACAACTGGTTGAACGCCCGCTTTACAGCCGCGAATTGGCAGCGATTGCCTTTTGGCTGCTGATGCTGGTGGGCGGATGGACCGGCCTCGCCGGCAAGTGGCCGCTGCCTGCCTGGATACCGAGCCTCAGTTCTGCTGCGGGTTATCTGCTCCTCGCACCTTTGCTGTTGGTTGCGGTAAACCTGTTTATGACCGTGCAATTGGACTTCTCCCGGATGTGGAAAAACAATTCATTCCGCTTCCTTATCGTGGGCGGAGTTTTTTATATTCTCTGGAGTTTGCGAGGAGTTGTTTACGGGCTTCCGATTGCGCATGAGCGTCTTCAATTCACTCACTTTGAAACCGGTCAGAACTATTTGTTTGTCTTCGGATTCTTCGCAATGGTTTTTGCGGGCGTGATGGCGTCGATTGGTCCTCGGTTGGCGGGAATCGATTGCGACTGCAAAGCCATCGGCATGGTTTTCCTGGGTTTGGCCGGCGGCGTGATTCTGACGGCGGTGCCGTTGTCGATTGCCGGTTTTCTCCAGGGTGGAGTTTTGAACAATGGTTCTCTGCCATTCATGGACTCAGTGACGTGGTCGCTGTTTATGCTGAAATTGGCCACCTTTGGAAATCTGGTTTTGCTGGTATCAACGGTCATGATGCTGGTGGGTGCGGGTAAGCTTTTTCTCAGGGCTGTGAGCGCGAAGTTCCCGGTGCAGGAATGGTGTGTCGAGGTCGAACCTGAAGGGGTGAACGTGGAAGGAGGCGCGAAGTGAGGCAAGGTGCGTTGATCTTTCTTGGCGGTTTCTTTTCGCTGGCCTGTTCATGGGCCGCCCTGGTGCTGGCGCCGGTGCTGCAGCTCGGTGGTCTGACAGCGCATCATGATCAGAATTCCGGATTGATTTATCCGGTGAATCGACCGGGCAGGGCGCATCAGGGCGCGGAGGTCTATCGTTCGCTGGGTTGTAATCAGTGCCACACTCGATTTGCGGTTCAAGATAATCTTCTGTTCAGCGCGAAATTGAACAAGGCCTCAACGAATAAGGAACCTGTGCTCGCGGCGCTGCTCGCAATTCGTCCGGAATGGAGTGAAAAGGAAGCGTCAGACGTGTTCGGAGAATTGCCAAGGGAGGTTTTGACTCCGGGAGCCTTGTTCCCGGCACAACGGGCGGTGGAGTTGCTCAGTAAGACGGATTCCAAGGCTGAGTTATCGATTCACAATATTGGTGCAGACATTGTCCGCGGTTGGGGAACACGGCGCTCGGTGGCGCGTGATTATCTGTATGACCTTACGATGCTGGCAGGCACACTGCGTATCGGACCGGATCTGGCAAATATCGGTGAGCGTAAACCATCAGATTTTGTAGGAGCCTGGGGATTCAGCTCGGCGACCAACATCGTGGAGCAACTCGCCGAACGGAGGCAGCGTTTGCTGGTCCATCTGTATAATCCCCGGATTTATGTCCCTGCCTCGACCATGCCGTCGTATCCGTTTCTGTTTGAAACCCGCGCCGCAACTGGAATAGGGACCGAAAACTCATTGAAACTGCCGGTGGAATTTGCCCCGAATGATGGAAATGTCGTGGTGCCGCGATCCGATGCCGAGAGCCTTGTTGAATGGTTATTGAGCCAGCAGGCCAGCGTGTCATTGCCGGAAGCGCCGACACCCGTAGTGAATAAGCCGGTCGTAGAAGCCGATTCGTCGAGCACAAATGCGCCACTAACGACGACTCAGGCGCCCGCTAAACAATGAGCGAAGAAGAAGACATTCAGCAGTCGAACGAGATTGAGGCAAATCCAGAACCGGTTGCCGCCCGGGGCACGACCCCTGCCTGGCCGTTTATCCTGCTCGTGATGTTGTTTTTCGGCGGCATGGTTTACGTGGAAGAGACCGCCGGCGCATTTCGTGTCGATGTTTATACGGCTGGATTCAAAAACCCGCCACCCGCCGTCGGATTGAGTGAAGAAGATGAACTTTATGTAATTGGAAAGCGTGTTTACGCCAATTGCGCGGCCTGTCATCAGCCGAGCGGGCTTGGAGTAGCGGGTCAGTTTCCGCCGCTCAAGGACTCAGAATGGGTGCTTGCCGAAGGTCCGAATCGGATAATTCGCCTCGTATTGGATGGAGTAGCTGGACCAATGAAAGTAAAGGGCGAGGATTACAGTAATGCGATGGTGCCCTGGCGACCGACGCTTTCCGATCGTGAGATTGCCGCCGTCTTGACCTTCATTCGAGGGCAAAAGGAATGGGGACACTCAGCCAGCGCGGTTTTGCCGAACAAGGTCAAGGCTATCCGCGATGCCACAGCGTCTCAGGCGGGCACGACCTGGACCGCCGATGCATTGCTGAAAGTTTCAGAGAAGGACTAATGGCCCGTAAAGGGTCATGACTGATTCGAGATTGAACTGCGCAGGAATTCGATCGGCAGTGAGTCAGGGAAAACTCCTCAGTCAATTGCGCTGACGCTTCCAGTGCGTAATCTTTTTTCGCAGCGAGGCTAGCGTCGTCCAATACCACCTTTCATACTGTTCTAGCGCGTCAGCTCGGGCGTCCGGATCGTCGCGAATGAATTTTAACGGCAGGTCCGGTTTGAGACTTTTTACCTTTTGAAAAACTCCCAATAGCCGCGTTCCCGGGAGATCCCCATCGAGCGCCTCGATTTTGACGATGCGAAATCCCCCTTTGGTGCCGAGACGTTGCAGTGTTTTGGGTGAAAACGCGAAATGGTGAGCAATGTGAAAGTAATGGCTGAGCCGTGAACCGGGTGCCTCGACGTTGGGAACCTCGATGACCAGCGTCCCATTCGGTTTCAGGAGTTCCTTTAGTTTTGCGAACGTCCCGGTCGGGCTGATGGTGTGTTCCAAGACGTGATTCATGATAATCACATCGAATTCGCTTTTCGCGAGTTTTCCGTAAACCTCCTCCAGGAGTCCATTATGGACATTCAGTTCCTTTTGCTCGCGGGCAAATCTCGCGTGACCGGAATGGGGCTCAACTCCGACGAATTCGCCCAGGCCATTGCAGGTGTTCTTGATCGACCAGAGCAATGCCCCGACGCCACAACCGATTTCCAGCAACTTGACGCCGGGCTTGAGCAGGGGCGTCACTTCCTGGAGCATCGATTTGATCTTGGGCAATCTCCGATTGAAGAACGAATCGTCCGCTTCGTTTTTGCCCTTGTACGCATCCCAATATCGGTGGTGATAAAAATCCGCGTTTTCTTCTTCGCTCGGTCGAGGGTTCGAATAAACCAGGCCGCAGTTCTGGCAGATGACGGTCGCAAGATGGGAATCGCCTCGTCCGCGCGTTCGGAATACCTGATGGGACGCGCAATCGCACAGGTCGCAGACCTGCGGTGCGGTGATACCTTGTGGTTTCGCGGTTTCCATCGGCCCCTCCGGCGAACAGGAGGATAAGTGACTGTTTGGGAACGACCCGAAAAAGTCAAAACGTATCAGGCGATTTACCGTGAAATCATGAGGCGAATGTCGCTTGGAAATTTCTTCAGATGCATTAGTTTGGAGGTATGTCCGGCGAAACGAATCCGAAACCAGATGCCAGGGTGGATTCATTCCTCGAATATCTGGCGACGGAGAAGGGCGCATCGGGCTACACGGTCAGGAATTATCGGCAGGCGCTGTTGGAGTTTTCCGGTTGGTATCGGGAATCATTCGATTCGTCGCCAACGTGGAAGGAGATGGCACGGGATCATTTTCGCTCGTACCTGCGCAGTCTGGGGCGACGCGGATTGAAGCGGGCAGCCATTCAACTGCGCTTCAGCGCAATTCGATCGTTTTACCGGTTTCTCATTCGGCGGGGCGAAGTGGAGAGCTCTCCGGTGCGAAATATTTCGTTGCCGAAACCTGAGAAGCGCTTGCCGCGATTCCTGACCTCGGACCAAATGACGGCCCTGTTGGCAGCTCCATTAAAGGATTTTCAGGAAAAGAAGGCGAATACTGAGGATGCGATTGATGTTGTGCCATTTTTGAGGGATGCGGCCTTTTTTGAAACGGTTTATTCATGCGGGCTGCGCATCAGTGAAGTGTGTGGATTGCAGTCGGAGAATATTTTCTGGGGAGAATCACTTTTGCGAGTCCGCGGCAAGGGAAAGAAGGAGCGGATTGTTCCGATTGGTGAACCGGCCTTGAAATCGATCTCGGCGTACTGGAAAGCCTTGCCGTTTGAACCGGATGGAGATTTGCCCGTATTTTACTCGCATGCAAAACGTGGACGCGCCGTCTATCCGGCTCTGATGCAGACGCGGTTGAAACGTTATCTCGCCTTTGCGGGTTTGGATCCGACGCTGACTCCGCACAAACTGCGGCACAGCTATGCGACCCATCTGCTGGACGCCGGGGCGGATTTGCGTAGCGTGCAGGAGTTGCTGGGCCACGCCCATCTGGTGACGACGCAGGTCTATACGCATTTGACGACGGAACGATTGAAAAAGGCCTACGATTCCGCGCATCCGCGCGCCTGAACCCATTATGAAACGCAAACTCTTCCAATCTTTCGAACTGATCATGTTGCTGGCTGTGAGTCACTGCCTGAGCGGTTGCAAAACCACTGAATCCGTTGATTGGAGTTCCCGGGTGGGATCATACAGCTACGATCAAGCTGTAAAAGATATGGGACCACCGGACCGTGAATCGACGTTGACGGATGGGACGCGTGTATCGGATTGGACCCAGACACGCGGCTTTACCCAAACGTCGTATCATTTTGCCCCGGGCGGTCTTGCCACCCAGGCTTCCAGCATTCGTAGTCCGGACCGATCCATTCGATTGACGTTCGATGCCAAAGGAATGCTGCAGGGATGGAAAATGATTTGGCGATGAATCGAGACTCGCAATGCCGATTGGATGTGGCAATCTCACGACCATGGAACCGGACGTCGGAATATGGGATCGACTCACCAAAGTGGTGGCGTTCCTGCTTGTCGTTTCGGGTATCGTCCTCCTGATTCAGCTTTACGTACCGTTGTTCAAGGAGAACCAGCGATTGCGCGAACGCAATCTCAAGCTGGAGGCAGCGATTTCGCTGGAAGAGAAAGCGGCCCGGCAATTGGATCAGGAAATAATTGCCCTTAACCGCAATCCCAAGGCGATTGAACGTCTGGCGCGTGAGCAAATGGGCTTCGCCCGAGAAGGTGAAGTGTTGTTTCGTTTCGAGACCGCGTTTTCGAATGCCCCGCCGGCGAAACAGTAGGGCAGGTTGCTTCCGGTAGATTTCTGATGATAGCCACGCTTCAGCTCGATGCGGAGTTGGGGAGGGCATTTTCGTTTTTGATCTCCGATTTTGAGTTTCGCTGCGTTTCGATTTCATCCGAGGCTATTCGATTTGAATCGGACAAAGTCACGATTGATCTTGTCCTGGACTTGCGTAATACCCCGGAACTTTCACTGTTAATCTCTTTCCGTTCCCAATTCGACGGCGTGCCGTTTGGAGCGTTTCATCTCGCTGAGATTTTGCGTTGCTCCGATTCAACGGGTGTCCATTCTTTCGAATCATCCGCCGTGACGACGACCGATGCATTGGCCGCGTCGATCGCCCGAATGGCGGAGCAGTTGCGAATTCATGGAAGCGATTTTCTGCGCGGTCACAAGTCGCGGTTTCTTGAATTGCAACAAGCCCGGCAACGGGAAACCTGGCAGGGGAATGTCAGCTTTCAATTGCGGATCGCCCGGGTCCGGTCAGAGAAGGCCTGGCGGGCGAAAGACTACCGGATCGTCACCCGTCTTCTTAAACGGTTCGAGCGTGAACTGTCTCAAGACGAAAAGAGCCGACTGCGATATGCCCGAAAGCAGAACGGGTGAACGGATTTGTGCCTCCTGCCAGAGGGAGCGATAGTTACATGGAAGCCGATTTATTCCCCTGAAACTGACATTTTTATAAATAATGAGGT
>CALBIE010000512.1 GCA_937893495.1 uncultured Verrucomicrobiales bacterium
ATGTGCTCGCCCGACATGCCGTTGGTTTTGCCGCGATGAACGCCAACCCCCACTAAGACAATGAGCAATAAATCGAAGAGATTGAAATTTCCCCCTGAAGTCTGGGCGAGTAAGCCGATTGATATATCCGCGAAGTCAATCATGATTATCTGCATTACCGGGAATCTGTCATCACCGGGACGTTACCAGCGGGTGGTAGAAACGAAAGGGATTTGTTGTCGGCTAGTGCGATCTCAGCCAATAGCGAATGGCGGTGCCCTGCTGGTGGCCGGGGCTCAGTTCCATGACGCGCTGGTAATGATCGCGAGCTCGCTCGATTTGTTTCAAACGCTGATCGTACATGTTGGCCAGCAGCAAGTGAGTCCGCGTATCTTCTGGTGATTGGATGAGAATCTTTTCCAGCTCGATGGCTGCATCACGATAGTAGCCCTTCTTCGTCAGGAGCAGGGCGAAATTGTAACGGGTGCCGTCGGAGTTCGGGCGCAACGCCAGGGCTGTCTCGAACGCGACGGCCGCGCGCAGGAATTCGCCGCCCTGGGATGCCGCGAGGCCGAGATTGTGGTAGGCTTCAAAGAATCCGCCATCCCATTGAATGGCCTTCCGGTAGGTTGCGATTGCCTCGTCCCAGCGCCCGGCATTCTGGAAGCGCTTTGCTTCGTCGAAGACCGGCATTGCCCGGTGGCGAAAACCCGGACTGGGTGCGGGTGGATCGAGATACGTGTAGCGGAGCCCGCGGTAGTCCGGCGCGATGTCATCGAATGAGGGAAAGATACTGGTGGTGGTTTTCGTAACTGGTTTCGTGTCCTGCGTTGATCGCGATGGATCGGGTTTCACGATGGCTGTGGATCGAGGCAGAGGTGCCGGGTTGATATTCGGCGGGGCTTCGGTCGATTTAAGTGGAGGCTCGATTCGGGCAATCCGTAGCGGCGGCTGCGTCGTCAGCAAAGGTGGTGTCGGTTGCACGGACTGGGGTGTTTCGACAACGCGAGCAGGAATCACCGTCTTTGCTGTCGTCAATTCCGGTTTTACCTTCGGCGGTTCCCCGACTGGCGGCTTCACCGTCGGTGCCTTTACGGCGACCGTAGGCGGCTTGATCACTGGTGGCGGTGGAATGATCGCCGGTTTCGGATTCAATTCTGAATCCAGTTTCGCCGCGATACGTTCCACGTAGTCGGCGTAGGGTTGCCGAGGCGTCAACGCGAGGTAATCGCGATACTTATCCAGCGCGAAAGGCCGGTGATCGACTGGCGTGCGTGGCAGGTAGTAGTGGGAGACCAGCGCGACATTGTAGAGGGCGGGAGCATAGTCAGCGTGATGCTGCAGCGCCTGATTGAATGCGTGATAGGCCTCCGGATTCTTCTTTTCGTAAAGCTTGATGATGCCCAGTGAATTCCACACGGGCGATTGGGTGGGATCGATTCGCAAAGAATTTCTAAAACTGGTCTCGGCCGCGCTGAACTGCCGGTCGCGCCACTCGGCCATTCCGCGCCGCACCCATCCGGCCGCCGATTCCGGCTGCAGGACGTTGAATGCAGCAAACTCGTTGACCGCCAGACGTGGTTGATTCACCTCCAGGAGGAGACTGCCCAGGTTGAACCGTGCCGCCGCGAGATTGTAATCCAGATCGAGTGCTTTGCGATAAGCCTGCACCGCCGGGTTGAATTGCCGGGCGTAGTGATGGGCGAGCCCGAGATGATTCCACGCCTGCGCGTGACGAGGCAGAATCAGGGTTGCTTCGCGCAGCGGTTGAATGGCCTCCTGGTATTTGCCGGCCTTGATCAGTCGCTCTCCCTCCAGCAAGGCGTGAGGTCCCGGTGGCTTGCAACCCGTCAGCGCACCCGTGATCAGCACGGTCGCCACGACGAGACGCCATTTTTTATTCGTCACCATTACGGGTGCTGGTAGCATTCGTTGCTTTCAGTGTCAAGAAACGCAGGAATACAATGGGTTTGGTGGCTGGTCATCGTCTTGTCAGGACTCGTTGAAGTCTCGGGTCAGACGTTTGCACCGGTTGGCACCGTGCTGTCGCCGGTCACCAACATCGTGGGGCGGGTAATCGTCGTGGAGGATGCGCAGGCGACCCATACGTTTAATACCAGCTATCCCGTCGTCGAGACGATGATCCGGCGGGGGATTGAGCATTTGACCGGCCGACACGATCCTGGCCAGGCGTGGTTGCAACTCGTTTCGAGCACGGACGTGGTAGGCATCAAGGTTTATGCCTCACCCGGCGCAATAATTGGTACGCGCCCCGATGTGGTTCGAGCGGTTGTCAGAGGACTTTTATCGGCGGGCATCGCGTCGGATCGTATTATCATCTGGGACAGGGATCGGACGGATCTGCGGATGGCCGGATACTTCGAGCTGGCCAATCGACTGGGCGTTCGGGTCGAAAGCGCGACCGGTCATGAGTTTGATCTCGATACGTTCTACGACAGTGCCTTGCCGGGAAGTCTCGTGTACGGCGACGTGGAATTTGGTCAAAAAGGACCCGGAATCGGCCGGAAATCCTATGTCTCAAAGCTCGTCTCGAAGGTCATTACGCGGCACATCGTCATTGCGCCACTGTTGAATCACAATGCTGCCGGGACCACCGGTTGCCTTTACGGGATGACGATGGGAGCGGTGGACAACAAAATCCGCTTCGAACGTTCTCCTCGTGCGCTTTCCGAAGCGGTTCCCGAGATTATGGCCATGCCCGTGTTCTTTGATCGACTGGCGCTGGTGATTTCCGATGCGTTGATCTGCCAATATCAGGGTGAATCCAAGAACCTGCTGCATTACTCAAAGGTGTTGAATCAGCTTCGGTTTTCGAAAGATCCGGTCGCTCTCGATGTACTCGCGCTCGGTGAATTGGAGGCGCAACGACAAAAGGCCGGCGTACCGGATCGGAAGTTCCCACGGTGGATTTATGATAACGCCGCACTGCTGCAACTGGGTGAAAGCGATCCGCGAAAGATTCGCTTCGAGTGGGTTGAAGCGCCGTTCGAACGGCCGTGATGCGGACGTTTCAGTCGGAGCGCGGAATTCATTCCGCGGAAACGTGGGTTTGACAAGGGGTTCGCGGCGTATTGGATCGGGCGTTCTGACCCACTTGATGATGCTGGGTTCCGGCACCTCGGATTGGGGTACAACCGTTCATCCACGTCAACAACCTCGTTCAGCAAGACGTGGTAACATCTCAACTCTCTCCTGCGTTTCCCTGGATCCATGCCGAGACGATAATTACTTGATGACTCCGGCTTCGCGAAGCCTGTTCCGCGCCCACTGAAGATCCTCTGCCGGCAGGGCGGGCAGCGGATCGTCCTGATAGGGCAACATCCAATACCTTCCGAGCTGGTAGCACCGTTCAATGAGCGGTTGAAGGTCCAAAGCCGCGTCGGCTTCGTTCTCCCGCAAAGGCACGCGAACGGCCGGCAGCGGTTCCCGTAACGGACAGGGATACACCGCCACCACCCCCGGACAACGGGCGCGATTGACGATGATGGCGGACGGCTCCGTCGGCCAGGTGCCGGGATGATAATGCCGTGAGCCATAGCCGCCGCGGACAAGGTCGATTTCCATCACGCTCACACCGGCTTGAAGAAATCGCAGCAACTTGTCCTCAAACAGGCGCCGGCCATCGCCCGTTTTGTTCGCGGGACTGGTCACTTCAATGACGGTGATGAGCCGGCCATTGCCGGACCGAATCTCGACCCAGCGGGGAACCACTTCATCGATGACCACCATCACGGGTTTCGCCAATCGACCGGCCAGGTCCGGATCACCTTCCGGCGTCCAGACGGAAACTTCTCCCCGCTTCCATGGCTCCGGTTCGATGACCGCAACGTCCGCTCGACGCGATTGATCGCTGTCCAACGGTCCGCTCAAGGAAACGCCTTCTTCCGCGCGCGCCGTCAGATCCTCCGGCAACTCCTCTCCGAGCGCGTCGCGAATGTATCCGATGAGGATCGTATGCACATCGCTCCACACGCCCTGCATCCAGGGATTCATTCCGGGAAATGGATTCTGCCGCTGCACTGCCACCCAGCATCATGCCTTCCCGCAATTCCGTCAACGAATCCGTGCGTCACGAATCCGTGCGCTGAGAAGTAAACTGAAATTCAACCACGACGAACATGACGCAATTGTCTTCCCCACCTTTCGTGAACTTTCTGCCTTCGTGGTTGATCCGGCAGGGCGTGTTGTTCTCAGACCGGGGCATCCGGAACGAAAGGGGAGCGCACGCGTCTCGCACGTTGTCGTTTGCCCGAACGCCGCCGCGAGTTTCCGTGGCCACGAAAACGACGTGTGGGGCAGGTCTTCTGACCTGCCGGTTCCGACCTCTCCGAGATCGGAGTGCCGCTCTACACCCAGTTTGGAGGCTTTGGCGTTTTTCCTTCTGCCTGAGTGCAGTTTGGGGCGGCGGGACATGCGTCTTGCGAGGCGGGCTAACTGCGAAAAAATCGCTGAAAATTGAAGTTGCAGGAATTCCGGGATTCCGATCCAATGCAAATGTTGCGAAAGGATCCATGACACAAACCAACCCACCACGAACCACTTTGCAACCCACCACGAACCACTTTGCGAAGGTTCGGTTGCGGGCTTGCTTCGGAGCGTGAATTGTTCTTCGGAAATAGATTGCCCACATGTGTGCCCCAGCCGGCGTGGCTTGGCCTATTCTTCTTCGGAAAGGCGCTTCGCAGTGCCTCAGCGGGTGTGCGGCAGGTTTGTGCCCCTTCTGTTCCGTTAGTCCAGATTGCACAAAGGAACAATGCACTATGAAACTTATGAAGATAAATCGCCGATTGGCTTCCGCCCTGAGGAGGACAGCAGATCGCGAGCCAGCTTTGTTGGTGCGCAATGTGGAGCAGGATCGACACTGGCGGACTCGAACGCGCGAGCGTTCGCCGAGTGCAAAGGGCAAAGTTCCACCCTTTGGCAGTTTCTTCATGAAACTGAAGCAGCAACTTCTCCTCGTCAGAGGCTCGGCATGGCCTCTCCCCACCCAGGATGGCACGCCGAGCTCCTCGCCGGGTGATTCGCGGAATACTGAGATGCCCCCGCGCTCTTCTGAATCCGCACTCCGCCGTTGACATCACGCGCACATTCGCAACGCTTCCGGCTTTCGCATCAATGCCATTACTGGAAGTTTCAAAACTGAAGAAGACCTATCGGGCACCGGACGGCTCCACGCACACCGTGGTGGATATCGATTCGTTTTCTCTCGACGCGAAGCAGCAGGTGGCCATGAGCGGCGAAAGCGGCACCGGCAAGACGACTTTCCTCAACTTGATTGCGGGAATTCTCAAACCGGATTCCGGCGCCATTCGCATCGATGGGACGGAGATGTCTTCGTTGCGCGAGGGGCAACGTGACCGATTGCGAGCGACTGCCATCGGCTATATCTTTCAGACCTTCAATCTTTTGCAGGGCTACACCTGCCTGGAGAATGTTTTGCTCGGAATGTCCTTCGGACCGGGGGCGGATCGGGTTTTCGCGGCGAAGTTGTTGGAACGCGTCGGACTCCACGACCGGTTGCATCACTATCCGCGACAGCTTTCCACGGGCCAGCAACAGCGCGTGGCCGTTGCGCGTGCCCTGGCCAATCGGCCGAAACTTGTTCTTGCTGATGAACCGACTGGCAACCTTGACCATGTGAATGCGAAGGAAGCTCTCGGGTTGATTCGTGACGGGTGCCGTGAAAATGAGGCCGCGCTCCTGCTGGTCAGTCATGACCATAACGTGCTGGATCAATTTGAGAAAGTCTGTGACCTCGCCACCCTGAATCGCGCCGCTGTCATATGACGAATGACGCAATGACCAAAGAGAAACCACTTCTAAACCGGGACAATTCAGTTGCAGCGGCGGGAGCGCGGCCTTCATGCCGCAGCAGTGTCCGTTCGCAGCAAGCGATCGCGCACCAATCCAAGGCACCGGAACGCGGCGCGATCAAGTGTGTCAGAACACCCGATCCAACGTTCCGTGATCCGATTGGCGAAGTCACGTTTCTGCGGAATGAATTCCGCGCTCCAACTGCATGGTTTCCGCTCGAAACCGGAAACTGTGGCGCTGTTGAACCCGTTAAGCCGGCTGCAAGCCGGCGCTCCGCATTCCGCACTCAGCCTTCCCAATGACTCTGCCACTCATCGTTTATAAAAGTCTGCGGCAACACTTGCTGAGCACGATCGTGACGGCGATATCCATCGCTCTCGCCGGAGGATTGTTGATGGCGGTCTGGACGGTAAAGGAGCAATCGCAGGAAGCATTCACGCGGCAGAATGCCGGTTTTGATGCCGTGCTGGGCGCGCGTGGCGCGAAATTACAGTTGGTGTTGAATGCGATTTTTCATCTCGAAGCCTCGCCGGGCAATCTGAAGTTGCAGGATTATCTGGATATCAAAAAGAATCGCGCCGTTGCACTCGCGTTGCCGATTGCCGTGGGCGACAACTACTACGGTTACCGGCTGGTTGGCACGTTGACTAATTTATTCACCTCGGTCGAGTATGCGCCCGGGAAAAAATACCGGGTTAAGACCGGGACCCCGTTTGTGGACGGTTACGCCGAAGCCGTGTTGGGAAGTTTTGCCGCCCAGCGATTGCGAATGAAAGTCGGCGACAGGTTTCATCCGTATCACGGTCTGATCTTCAACGAGGAGAAGCAGCACGCGGAAGAATACGTCGTCACCGGGATCATGGAGCCGTCGAATACACCGGCCGATCGCGTCATCTGGATTCCAATTGCCGGGATTCAGAACATGAAGGGGCACGATCCGAAATCCTCCGGGGACATCAGTGCGGTGCTGATAAAACTGCGCTCGCAGATTGCCGGGCAGCAACTCGACGTGATGTATAACAAACAGGGCGATCGACTGACGTTCGTCTGGCCGATCGCGTTCGTCATCGCGCAGTTGTTCGGTAAAATCGCCTGGTTCGACAAGATTCTGACTCTGGTGGCCTGGCTCGTGGCGCTCGTTGCCACCGCCTCGGTGCTGGCCAGCATTTACAACTCAATGAATGAACGTCGCCGGGACATCGCGATCCTGCGAGCGTTGGGTGCGCGTAGTCAGACGATTTTTGCGGCGGTTATTCTCGAAGCCGCGGCGATTGCCGTCATTGGCATGATTATCTCCTTCGGCGTTTACTTCGGAATCATGAGCGGCGCCGCCACCGTGATTCGTTCGCAGACCGGTGTCGTGCTCGATCCCGGCGCACTTGGTGTCATTATGATTTGGGTGCCTCTGGCCATGATCGGCCTGAGCGCGCTCTTCGGAATAGTTCCGGCAGCCAAGGCATATCGTACCAACGTCGCCGAAAACCTTCTCCCAACCTCGTAAGCGAGGTTGGTTTGAAGCATCCACGCACCCCCAAGCCAATCGGGCGATGGTTTGGAGTTCCGCATTTACGCGAATTGGTGGGGAGCATGGGCCGCTGGCCTGTGTCGGCGACCGGCTCGGTTTCCGGGTCGGAATCAGACTCGCCCAGCGAGCCGCTTGGCTTCGCAGCCGGGTCGGCTGCCATTTCGAACAGCGGTTACGGCGTGTATTCAAGTGTTCTGGCTTGCGATGCTACAGTGGACTGAAGTCCGCGCTCCCAAAATGAGAATTGCTGGCACACCTCGCGAGCAGAGTTGCGTTAGTATCCAAACCGGGCTATTGAATAATGCTGACTATTCAATGACGGATCGTGGTCAAACAGCAGAATCGATGAAAATTCAAAAGTTGGTCTTGTTTTTCGTAATTCCGGGAGTGCTTCTCGGGGTGGGTTGTGGGCAATCTGCCCGCGAAGACGTAACCTCAGAACCTGATCCTGTAGTTCGCGGTGAAAAAATCGCGTCACTGGCGAATGAGACAGCTAATCCAGAGCCGCCAGCCGCAGTAAAGCCACCCGAATCTGCGCCGGTAGCCGAGCCCGTCAAAAGTGTGCCTGAAGTGAAACCGGTGGCCAGGCCTGTCACGGTCGAAACTCCTGCGGTCGTTGCGAAGGTAAAACCCGCTCCCGCAAAGAAGGTCGAGACTGCGGCGAAAACCAAGCCGGCACCCGTTGAACCGAACGTGGCGAAAAAGGCGGTTGTGCCGGCGGCCCCGGAAATGATCGACGGCGAGTTTTTCCTGCTCGGCTTTGATAAACTTGCCTCTTTCGAATACGAAGTTCCGGAGGAGGAATATGATCCCGACAAAAAGCCCGCACCCAAAAAGGACCAACCCGATCAGATTCCGGCCAAGATCAAAGCCTACGACAAGAAGCGGGTGGCATTGAAGGGTTTCATGATGCCATTGAAGGTCGAGGACGGACTCATCACCGAACTGCTGGTGATGCGCGATCAGTCAATGTGTTGTTACGGTACCGTTCCAAAAATCAACGAGTGGGTCAGCGTGAAGATGACGGGGAAGGGCATCAAGCCGATCATGGATCAGGCCGTGACGCTTTATGGAAAACTCAAGGTGGGAGAAATTCGGGAAAATGGCTATCTCGTCGGCATCTATGAAATGGACGGCGAGAAGATGACTGGACCATTGGATCTTTGACCGGTCGATGACCAAACAACAACTGGTAGCAGCCGAGGTAACGAGGCTCTGACTTCGCCTGTATTACCCAAGACCCAAGTAGATGAACCATAAAACGGCAATCGAGGTAGCCACAAGAAACACAATAACCCACAAAATGAGGTCGGGGCAGAAAGTCTGAAGTTGCCCAAACCACTCACCCGTTGAGTGGTTTGCCAAAGCTACCGGGGCTCACAAAAAGCCTCATATTTTGTGCCTTTTTGTATTTTTTGTGGCCATCAAGCCGCCGGATGTAGGTTGAAAGGACTATTAGCGTCGGCTTGGAAAAAGGAGGCTGGGAATTGCGGAGTGACGCTCGCTTATTCTCAATGCGTCTGGAGCACTACCCACCGACTCAAAGCCTCGCTTTTAGCCCGAATTCTGGAATAGAAAGGGAGCGCGCGCCCGCCCCGGGCGTTGTTTTCCGCGCCCTCGCGGAAAACCCGGTTGCACTGAAACGATTCGAGCGTTCGTGTCAGGGTCGCGCGCAAGGCGCTGGCCGCGAGGCGCGGCCAGCCACACCCGGGGCGGGTGTGCTCCTCAACTTCGGCATCCGGGTTTAGTTTTGCCTCAGCGACACTTCCAGCTCGATCCGTTTCTTCGCCAGCGCTTGTAGGATTTCCTTGTCACCTGCTTTTCGAGCCAGTTGAGTCGCCGCGTCGCATGCTGCTATGGCCGCGCCGATATTTCCGGTTCGTTCAAGAAATGCGACGCGTGCGAGTCGAATCATCAGGTTGCGCTTACCCAGTTCAACGGAGACGAAGGACAAGAAATCCGCTTGTTTCCGGGGCAGGCTTTCGGCGTCCGGGTTCTCCATGGCAAGCATAAGCGAAAGCTCGGCCATGACCCTCGGATCGTCCGGCGCAAGGAGAGAGGCTTCTCGAATGGCCCGGGGAGTACCCGTCTTGAGCAGCGCGGTTACCACGTTTTCCTGAGTGAGAGTTGAACCTGGAGATATTGGACGTTGCCGGCCTCCGGTGATTAACCACTTCGCCCACTGCCCATAGAAAGTCCCGGTGGAATCCTTTGCGAGTCGTTCGCCGAGCTGTTGCAACTGACGCCGCCCGGTGCTTACAACGGTGCCGCGTTGATTGATATATTCACCGCCGATACCCTCCGCCAGAGCCGGCAACCAGTCGGGGGCCGGGATGGGTGGGTCGAGGATTTCCCATATCCGCACGACCTGATCTTCCGAGGGCGAGGCGAAGTATTTTCCGTTCGAACTGAGGGAAGTGGCCCGATGCCTGTCAAAATTTAACCCTGCGAACGTGTGGAGATGGGACGCGCCGAATAACTCGCTGATGGGCTGACCGTTGGCGATGTCCCAGATACGATTCTGATGCAAACCGGTGGTGGTCAATAAGTGCGTGTCGTTCTGGAAAAAAGCGGCATGGATGACCGAGCCATTGTGAAGCAACGGCATTCCAATCGGATCGCCAGTGGTGCTGTCCCACAGGCGGGCTGTTCGGTCGGATGAGGTGGTGACTACCCGCAGTCCGTCACT
>CALBIE010000513.1 GCA_937893495.1 uncultured Verrucomicrobiales bacterium
GCATGACATCGAGCGGCAGAATTCCTTCATCTGGGGCGATGTTTTCACGATCAATATCGAAGTTCGCCTCACCGGCAATCTCGTCGGTAGTCCATGCGACTCGGAGGAACTTGGAAATTCCAAGGGGATGGTGGCTGCCGAATATAAGCCCGTAGATGTTGCCGTTTTGCTTTCGTATGGAGAAAGGGCCAAGGAACAGGGAATCATCCCGGGGAATCTGCTTGCGGTAGTAATTCACTGCGGCGCGATGGACATCATAGGAATCTTCCGGCTCGTCGATTTTTTGCTTGATCGCTGGATGATTCCGAAAACGGTGCAGGGTGGAGGATGAGAGAAAGAAGATAAAGTCTGTCGTTGGAAATCCGATCAATTGCCCGAACACGGCGTCTGACACCTCATCAACTCCGTACTGATCGATGATGAGCAACTTGGCACTCCTACCGTCGGAGAGTATCTTCTGGTGCTCCGCCAGGGCGTCGCGAAAAGTCAATCGACGGCAGTCAATCTGAACTCCTGCGATGGCCCATTCCGAAGACCCAGCAATCGAACCGAGCGACGCGATCTTTTTCTGATCCCCGTCGAAGAGATGCACGATAATGGGGACCTTGCCCCAGCCCGCCATTCCTTTCCGCTGGTAACGCCTAAGCTGATCGAGAATGCGCAGTGGCGAACCGTAATTCCCCGCCGAATCCTTTCCTGGACCGGAGAAGAAATCAAAGATGTGAACTGAATCAAAACTGGGTTTGGGTTTCGACAGGAACACGGGAATCCACTCCTGCGCGTAAAGCTCAAAAATCCGGAGCTTTGCCAAAGTCCCGGGATCGTATGGCTTGTTGTGAAAACCTTTGTTTCCCATATTCTGCTAACTCATCCGCATGCCTGCCAGCAACTCCGTTCGTTTTTCCAGATTGGCGACCGCATGTTGCAACAATTGCGGAAACTCGTCATAAGTCCGGCCATCCAACCGCCGGCCCGTCTCGCTCTTGCGGACGCCGCCCCACTGCTTGAAGAAGAAACGAACCTGTGTCTGCTGGCATTGATCTCGGATGCCGCGAACCCATTCAGGCAACATCGGACGCGCCCCCGGCCCGCTCTCGCCGCCAACAATGACCCAATCAATGCCACGTAAATCCACTTTGCCCAAATCCTCCAGCAACGGCTCAACCGACAGGAATGCCACCGCTGGTTTCGCGCTGCGCAGTTTCGCGATGCGGGGCAGACCATGCTTGCGGTTCTCCACGCTAACACCCCACCAGATGTGGGAAGCTTTGGCAGCACCGCGGAGCTTGCCTCGCAACAACGCCGCCATGCGGTCGGCACGCTTGGTGAGAATTTGGTAGGTGTGCCAATTGGCAGCCAACATCACGCGGCAGACATTCTCGACATATTCGTCTGGAACACTCTCGTGAAAGAGGTCACTCATGGAATTTACGAAGATCTTCTTCGGTTTCGACCAGCGAATGGGATCGCCCAGCTTTTCAGGCACAAGGCGCGGATCGAAGCCAAACTCGAACGGGTGGCCAGGCACACCGCGAAACCGCTCCGCAAACGTCTCCGCGTAACAATGCGTGCAGCCGGGGCTTACTTTCGTGCAGCCGCGAACTGGATTCCACGTTGCATCCGTCCATTCAATTTTTGAATTGTCGCTCATGTTCAGCCAACTTTCTGTATTGAGCCTAGCGTAGCAGGTAGGACAAATACGGGGCGACCCCTGATTTTCCGTCTGTCACCAAAAGGTGGCCCAAACGCCGGCCAATCCTTGCCCGCGGATCGCTGACGGATGGCGCTGTCCGGGATGATTGAAGCCAGGCCGGTCTCAAGCTCGACGACAAACGGATCGGGTACGGGCAGATCGAGGTCCGCTGGCAACATGGCGGCGATGCCCTCGGCCGCCAACGCTCGCTCCTTCATGTCGCACCCCACCGCGAACTTCACCACCAGTTCGATTTCCCCACTGTCCTCCACTTCGCAGGTGAAGACCGCGGGCTTTGTGCGGCCGCTGGCTACGGCCCGGTCGAATCGGATGGCGCGGGCGGTCTTCAGCATGCGGAATCTCCGTTGAAGATACGGTCGAGCAGCGAGGGAAGGACTTTGTCCGCATCGGACATTTGAGGGTTCTGAGCTGCTCGAATGCGCGCAACGTGTTCACACAATGACTCGAATGCACGCTGGCGGGGTAGTGGTGGGACAGGAACGTTAACCGCCATCAATTTGTCCGCCTTCAAGGTTTTGTTTCTCGCAGCCGTGCCCGGTGATGCTTGGCGAATCTTGGCGAAACCTTCCGGCGTCATGAAATAGTGCAAAAGGTAACTGGGTAAAACCATGTCCAATCGAGGGTCGCAGACAAGCATTCGGTGATTGCCGACCCAGCTGTCGTGTTCCGGGCGTGCAACGGCGATGGCCTTCTCCCAAGCCATGATGTTGCTGAAAACAATGTCCCCGGCTTTCAGACGATACAAATCCTGCCAACTGAAGATGGAACCCGAAACTTTGCGACGCAGGAAGATGCCTTTGTAAAAGCTCCGCACGCCGAATTCGGTGTAGCTTGCCTCCGGGTCGATGGTGATTTGTCGCCATGCCAAAGGGGCAATCTCGGACATCGGCTTCCAAATGACATCGGCTTCGAGTTTGTGGAAGGCGGAACGGAGGGCGGCCTGGAGTTCTATCTCTTGTTCCTCCCGGAGCTTTTGGGCGCGGGTGAGGCGGGCTTCGATGGCGTCCAAGTGGGCGACCATTCGCTGCTGTTCCGCCAGCGGCGGCAAGGGGATTTGCAACTGAGCGAACTTGGATTCCTTCAGGCGCACGCGATTCGTGGTCCCCTCGCTCGCAGCACGGCAAAGCTCCACAAAAAACTTTGAACGGCAGACCCAATACATCCATCGAGGTTGAATTCGCTCCTGAACTACCGCGAAGAGTGGAAAGTCGTTTGTGACGACAGCTCCATCAAGTTCTGGAGGAATGAAGCCATACGCACCATTTCGGGCATCAATCTTGGAGACAATGAAATCTCCAGTCCGAACAATCTTCCGCTCCGTGGACGCAATCTCCGAACCCGCAACCTTTCGGCGCAAACGAGTCCCTTTGCCCCAAAGACTGACTGTGACCTCCTGATACTGAACTTCTGGAGAAATAGTGCAGACCTCGTTTCGAGGACTCAGTAATTCTCCCAGCGCAGCCTCAGTCCATCCCTTCTTCATGCCAGCGCCTCCACCTCGGTTTGGATTTCTTCCATGAGCCGGAGAATTTCGCGCTCTTTGTTCAGGATGCTGGCAACGAGTTCACCGGGCGGGCGGTGTTCGAGCGCGTCAGCACTGGTGGGATTCTTGTGGTCGAGATTGAAGAGCGGCCAGTAGAGGGTATCGTCGGCAGCCTGCTCTTCGGCCTGAATTTTCCGCTCCTTCGCGGCGGCGGCTTCGAGTTCATCCAGCCGGGCCTGGAGCTTCGCCTTTTGCGCGGCGTCCTTGCCGTTGGCACGAAGGTCGTCCTTGGTCTCCTTGGCCTGCCGTTCCAGCTTGTGGGCGCGGGTGTTGGCCTCGCGGGCGGCTTCCCAGTGCGGAGTGGCCTCGGCGACGGCTTTGGTGAGCAGGGGCTTGAAATCAATCTTCCACGCCTGCTCGTTCTCCACGCGCTTCCTGGCGGTGAACCATTTCCGGCACGCGGCCATGTCCTCCATCTGCATGGGCATGGTCTTGGTGTACTTCTTCCGGCCCTCGGGCTTCGGGATTTCGTAATACCAGATGGTCTTCGTGGGGCCGGAGCGGTCAAAGAACAGCAGATTCGCCGGAATGTCGGTGTAGGGCGCAAACGTGCCCTCGGGCAGCCGGACGATGGTGTGGAGGTTGAATGCCTTGAGCATCTCCTCCTTGATTCGGGCGCAGATGCCATCGCCGAAGAGCATGCCATTGGGCACGACGACGGCGGCGCGGCCGGGGTCCGATCCGGTCTGGCCCTTTCGTGGGCGTCGCAGTTTCCGCATGATCAATTGGAGAAACAACAGCGCGGTCTCGGCGGTCTGTTTGTCGGCCGGGAAGTTGTTGAGGATGCCCTTCTCCTCCTCGCCGCCGAAGGGCGGGTTCGTGAGGATGACGTCCACGCGGTTGTTGTCGCCGATTTCCGTGACCTTCACGGCGAGAGTGTTGCCGTACTTGATGTTCGGGTATTCCAGCCCGTGCAGGAGAAGGTTCATCTGCACCAGCATGTAGGGCAGCGGCTTGGCCTCCTGCCCGAAGAGCGTCTCCTGCTGGAGCTTCCTCCGGTCCGCGACGGATTTGCACCCGGCGGCGAGATGGTCGTAGGCCTCGACGAGGAAGCCGCCCGTGCCGCAGGCCGGGTCAAGCACGGTTTCGCCGAGCTTCGGTTTCGTCACATCCACCATGAACTTCACCACCGGGCGCGGGGTGTAGAACTCGCCGCTGTCGCCGGCCGCGTCGCGCATCTCGCGCAGCATGTTTTCGTAAAGGCGACTGAGGGTGTGCATCTCCTCGCTGGCGGTGAAGTGGATGCCGCTCACCTTGTTGATGACATCACGCAGGAGGTAGCCGGATTCCATGCGGTTGGTGACGCCTTTGAACACGTTGGCGATGACATCCTGCCGCGCCCTGCCCGACTCGGATTGCAGGTCACGCAGGTAGGCGAAGAGGCCCGCGCCTTTGGAGCCATCCGGCCGCATGGTTTCGTCCTGCGAGATGAACTTGAGCAGTTCATCGCCGGTGATGCCGTCGGGCTGGGCGGCCCAGTCGCGCCAGCGATAGGGTGGCTCGATGACCGGCTGGTATTTCCTGCGTCCAAGCTTCGCCTCCTCCGCGGCGGTGATTTCCATGTCGTCGAGGAATTTCAGGAAGAGAATCCACGTGAAAAGCGGCAGGCGGTCGAGGTCGCCGTTGAGTCCCTTGTCCTTCCGCATGATCTGGCGGGCGGACTTGATGAGCGAACCGAGCCGTTGCGCGGTCGTCATGGGCGGCGCGACCTTCTTCTTGCGGGCGGTTTTGGTGGTGGCGGATTTGGCAGGCATGGGGTGAAAGGTCAGGACTCGTCGTGAAAACCGATGCGGCGTTTGGGTTGGGCCCGGACGTGTTCGTCGGCCTGAATCAGCTTTTTGATGGCGTCGAAGATGATCTGGAAATTGTGGTCGTGCTCGGCGTATTTCTTTTCCAGGGACTCGATCTTGCGGGCGAGGTCACGGTTGGAGTCCATCAGTCGGCGGAGCTGCACAAAGGTCCGCATGATGGCGATGTTGACCTCGACGGCCCGTGGAGAGCGGAGGACGCTGGAAAGCATGGCGACGCCCTGCTCGGTGAAGGCGTAGGGGAGATACTTGCGATGGCGACCGCGTTTCGAGATCGGCGGGCCCGAAGCCGGACCATCCGTCTCTAAGGTCACGGATTGTGACCTTAAAGAAACACCGCCGGTCTTTGAGATCGCAATCTGCGATCTCAAAGCCTCGACCTCTTCCAGTTCAGTTCGGGAAAGCCGGAACATGAAATCCTCCGGGAACCGTCCGGCATTCCGCTTCACTGCCTGGTTGAGAACTTTGCTGGCCACCCCGTAAAGCCCGGCCAGATCCGAGTCCAGAAGCACCTTCTCGTGGCGGATGAACAGGACAAGCGGGGCGATACGCTCCGGGATAAGCGCTGCGGGACCGGACGCGGCGGCCTTGTTCCTGCGGGGAGATTTTGAAGTGGTTGTTTTGCTCCTGGGCATGGGGCGGAAAAGTTACGCGGCGTAAAGGAGTTCCTGGAGGCGGGTCACCGCTTCGCGGAACTCGTCGGTGCCGCCGAAACGTTGGGTGATTTCCGAGACATTGCCGAGTTCTGAAATTGGCGGAACCTTCAATGAGTCGGGAATGGTGAACTCGGCGGGACCGTGGTCCGCATATTTGGCCAGCAGGGCGTCGAGAATCTGGCGCGCCGGCTCGCCATACTGTTCGAGAAACGACGGAGTCTCCGTCCGTAATCGAGCGGCACGTTCCCGGCGGGTCTGCACCGGCGCATTCCAGGCAATGTGGCAGAGGAGATCAAACGGGTCGGCGTCGGGATTGCCGAATGTTTCGCCGGCTTCCGCAATGTTGATCCCCTTCCCTTCCAGTGCTTCCAAAATCTCGTCGCGCCGCTCCGGGTCGGACCAACCGTGGCGAAACTGAGCAAGGTCCGTGAAGAGCGAACGAACCACATCCCCAGTGTAGTCACGAAATTCCGTCACGCGAAGCCGGCTGCCGTCCGAGCCGATGTCCTGCGTCAGTTGGGCGGAGATTTTCACGTCGGCCACAGTCACATAAAACTTGCGAGGCTCTTCGGGTGGTTCCGGCGGATCATTGATCACCGGTCCCGGGCCATCAACGTCATCCGGGCCTTCATCGTCGTCACCGTCTTCGTCCGGTTCCGGATCGATGACCGTCGTGGTGGTGGTTTTTCCATCGTCGTCAATCTCCTCCTCCACGATGAATTCCGGGTCACCGTCGAACTCCTTGTCCGCGAAGTGGCGGGTGGCCGTGCCGGTGTAGTCCAGGATGTTGAAGTAGAGTTTGCCATAGTCTTCGCGCAATCGGGTGCCGCGCCCGATGATCTGTTTGAACTCCGTCATGGTGCCGATGATCCGGATAAGCACGACATTCTTCACCATCGGGGCATCCACGCCGGTACTCAGCAGTTGTGAGGTGGTCAGGATGACGGGGGTGTCGGTTTCCAGTTCCTGAAACCGGCCCAGGTGTCCCTTTCCAATGTTGCCTTCGTCTGAAGTGACCCTGCACACGTAGTCGGGATATTTCTGCACCAGATCCGCGTTCAGGTTGTTGAGCAATTGTCGCATCTCGTCGGCATGTTCCTGATCCACGCAGAAGACGATGGTCTTGTCGAAGCGATTGGTCTTCCTGAGAAACTCCGTCAGGTGTTTCGCGATGGCTTCGGAACGCGGCCGCAATGAAAGGCGCTTCTCGAAGTCGGGGGTGTGATACTCTTCGTCGGGAATTTCACGGCCGAGCTTGTCGAGTTCCCCCTTGGTGGGCCGCCACCCCGTCGCGTCGGCGGAAGTCACCACCCGATGAACCCGATAAGGCGCGAGAAATCCATCGGCAAGTCCCTGCCTGAGGCTGTACTGGTAGATGGGATTTCCGAAGTAGCGATAGGTTGCCTTGTTGTCCTTGCGGAGCGGCGTCGCCGTCATGCCGATTTGAACGGCGGGCTGGAAGTGTTCGAGGATGTCCCGCCAGTTCGACTCGTCTTTCGCGCTGCCGCGATGGCATTCGTCCACGATGATCAAGTCGAAAAAGTCACGCTCGTATTCCTTGTAGAGGCCGGGGCGGTTCGCGTCCTCGGCAATGGCCTGATAAATGGCGAAATACATTTCGCGGCTCTGCACGACCTCGCCGTTCTCGATCTTGTGCCGGGCATCTCCAAAGGGAACGAACGTCTTGTCCTTGGGATCGTCCACCAGAATGTTTCGGTCGGCGAGGAACAGAATCTTTGGGCGTTTGATCGGATCGTTCGCCCGATTCCATCGGGACTCCCAAAGCTTGTAGCAGATCTGGAAGGCAACCACCGTCTTGCCCGTGCCCGTCGCCATCGTGATGAGAATACGCTCCTTTCCGCGCATGATGTTCTCAACCGTCCGATTGATGGCGATCTGCTGGTAGTAACGCGGCGGCCGCTCGGGATCTGGATGAAAGGGCGCCAGAATTTTATCTACGGCCGGAGCGGGAAGCGGTTCCTTCTGGTTCAATCGCGCCCAGAGCTCGGCGGGGGTTGGAAAGACATCAACGCTCCGTTCGATGCCGGTGATGAAATCAAACTCGATGATTCCTTTTCCGTTCGTGGCATAGGCGAACTTGAGATCCAGTCGTGTTGCGTAATCCTTTGCCTGCGACATTCCTGCCCCCGGAGTCTTGTAATCCGCCTTGGCTTCAACCACGGCGATTGGGAAGTCCCGGCGATAGCGGAGCAAATAATCGGCGCGCCTGGGTTTTCCACGAACAATCTTCCCGCCGATGACCCGGACACGACCCTTGGGATTGGTAAATGTGCGCTGCTCAGCAATGCTGTAGGGCGCATCTTCCCAGCCCGCAGCCTGGAGCTTGGGGACAACATATTTTCGGCAGGTATCCGCTTCGTTTGCCATGGCGAACAAGCCGTCAGTGTCCAGACATTCCTTTCCACCCCATTTCAGAACCATGCGGAGATTCTATGGCCGGGCCATTCGGGAGGCAATGGGATTATTATCGCGGGCGTCGATCTTCACCACGAAGGCACGAAGGACACGAAGTTCTGGAATCAGAAGCGATTTTTTCTTCAGCGTTCATGTTCACCACCAAAGCCTCGGCGTCGGTGGTTCACGGTTGAGACGAAAATGCCCGGTCCGTGTTCTTCCGTGTCAATCCGTGGTTGAAAGGTAAAAGCCCGGTCCGAGCCGGACCGGGCGACAGGCCGGCGGCCTGTGCTCCCCTTTCGTGTTCTTCCGTGGTTGAAAAGATTGGGAATGACCCGAGGTTTTCCGCGAGGGCGCGCTCCCCTTTCATGTCTATTCGTGGTTGAATCGGTTGCGCCGGGTCAGGGGACGCGGCCTACAGGGAATGCCCATTGACTGCTCACGCTAATGGGTCCCCCGTTTACGAGGATTTGGAGCGATGGCCTGGGCTGCCCATCCCTGACGCATTAATCCGAGCAGGTGAGCCAGGGTCTCTTCATACGGCTGGCCGCGCTCGTCGGCAAGTTGACGGGCCCGCTTATCCAGCTGTGCCGCCATCTCCCCGGACTTTTCCATGGGACAACCCATGGCGACAAGCGTCTGCGCGAGTTGGTCGAGATTCATTGAGTATTGCGGGTTGGTTCGGGCGGATGAGCCGCCGCCACGTAGCGCAGGCTTCCAGCCTGTATCAAGCCTGCGCTTCTTCGATCACGTTCAATGCTCTACCGACGCGGCGGTTGGCAATATTTCTCGATCGTGCAGGCGGGACGCCTGCGCTACGCGATCAAACTCCGGCTTCTTCGCGCGAAACGATGCGGATGCTCTCCACACCGACGCGCTTGACGGGCCGGCTCTTCTCGCCACCTCCGGCGCGGGCGGTTTCCACGTCGCCAATGGCACTGAGCACGTCGTCACCGGAGACCATTTGACCGAAGCAGGTGTATTGTCCGTCGAGAAAGTTTGCCGGAGCCAGGCAAATGAAAAACTGGCAGCCTGCGCTGTCGGGATTCTGCGAACGCGCCATGGAAATGACGCCGCTGACGTGCGGTCGATCACTGAATTCCGCTTTGATTTTGTATCCCGGGTCGCCCGTCCCCCAACGATGTTCCTCGTTTGCATCTTTGGTGAGCGGGTCGCCACCCTGGATCATGAATCCTTTGACGACACGGTGAAAAGCGGTGCCGTCATAGAACATTTCGTTGGCGAGTTTCTTGAAATTTTCGATGGTGGCGGGAGCGATTTCGTCCCAGAACTCGATGACCATCCGGCCCTGATCAGTGGTAATGACAGCAACTTCAGACATGCCCAGAAGTTGCCCGGGAACAAGCGGATTGTCACGCGTGGAATTCGCCGGCGGTGGAGGGGGGGCGCATCTTGACACTGCCCCCGATTGCCAATGGGCCGGAGCGCGGCTGTGTGCGAAGGACCAGCCGCAGCCCGTTGGGAAACGCTGCGGCATGAGGTGAATTCCGGCCGTCCAGTCTCGCGAAGCTGCTGCGGCTGGTCTGTGACACAGCTGCGGAGGCAGCGTCAAGATGCGCCCTGGAGGGGGCGGAGAGGGATGCGCTACTAGATAACACTCTTTTCCATGAACCGGAGCGCCCCCTCATCCCATCCGACTCGACTGAGCTCGTCGCAGGCCTCTCCCCCGGTGGGGGCGAGGGTGCCCGAAGGGCGGGTGAGGGGGATTTCGGGTTCATGGCGGCGATTCGCGCCCAACCGTTGGAGGTTTTCCTTCCCCATGAACCTGGTAGCAGCCGACGTAAGGAGGCTCATGCAATGTTGGGCAAGAGGAATTGGAGCCTGCCAACGAACGGTTTGCCAAATGTGGGGTGGGTCTCCGACCCGCCGGTTC